>NZ_CALIMQ010000281.1 GCF_938045535.1 uncultured Campylobacter sp.
GTTGAAGCCCTTTGAAAAATCGTAGTTTCTAAACGCCGCTTCCGCGCCCGCAAAGGCGTTTGCCGCGCGCGTTAGGATCCAGCGATCAAGCCGCGTAAAATTACTCGTCTCGATCTCGCCCAGATCGCTGGTGCTTGCGAGCAGAAATCTTATCGTATTTCGGATCTTGCGGTACTGCTCGCTTACCTGTTTAAGGATATTGTCGCTGATCTTCAGATCGGTCGAATAATCGCTCATCGCGACCCAAAGGCGCAAAATTTCCACGCCGTGGCTCTTTGCGACCTCTTGTGGATAGACGACGTTTCCGACGGATTTGCTCATCTTCTGGCCCTTCTCATCGACGGTAAATCCGTGCGTGAGGATGCTTTTGTACGGCGCGCATTCGTTGATCGCGCAGCTTAGAAGCAGAGAGCTTTGAAACCAGCCGCGGTGTTGGTCGCTGCCCTCAAGATACATATCCGCAGGGAATTTGCCCGCATCGTAGGCGCCGCTTTGCAGCACCGCCTTCCACGTAGAACCGCTATCGAACCAAACGTCTAAGATGTCCATCACCTTTTCTAAATTTTCAGGCTTATAGCCGCTGTCCTGCGGCAAGAGCTCCGAAATTTCCATCTGCCACCAAGCATCCGCGCCCTTAGCCTTAAAAATTTCGTAGATATTATTTAAAATTTTTTCATCAAAGATCGGCTCTTTGGTGCTTTTATCACGGAAAAACGCGATCGGCACGCCCCAATCCCTTTGGCGCGAGATACACCAATCGGGGCGGTTCTCTATCATCGAGCTTAGGCGGTTGATGCCGCTTTGCGGGTAAAATTTAACCTTGCCGATCTCTTCAAGGGCTACTTGGCGCAGCGTCTTGCCGCTGAGCTTGGGCTCGTCCATCGCGATAAACCACTGCTTCGTCGCGCGGTAGATCACCGGCTTGTGCGTGCGCCAGCAGTGCGGATAGGAGTGGACGAATTTGCCGGATTTGATAAGTGCGGGGCCTAGAAGCTCTAAAATTTTCTCGTTTGCTTTGAAAATATGCATCCCCACGAGCTCATCTACGACGTCTGCGCGGAAGAGTTTTTTGGTTTTAAGCGTCTCGTCGAAACAGCCGCCCTCATCCACGGGCATAATCACCTCGATGCCGTATTTAAGCCCTACGAAATAATCGTCCTCGCCGTGTCCCGGAGCCGTATGCACGAGCCCGGTGCCGCCGTCCATCAGGACGTGCTCGCCGAGGATAAATTTCGAAGCTCTATCGTTTAGTGGATTGATCGCGTTTAAGCCCTCAAGCTCGGCGGCTTTAAATTCTTTTACTATCTCGCCCTTCGTGATGCCCAGGCTTACGAGGCTTTCGACCAAAGGTTTTGCAAAGATTAAATTTTCGCTCGTCAGCGCGTAAATTTCATTCGGGTTCAAAGATATCGCGCCGTTTGCAGGCAGCGTCCAAGGCGTAGTCGTCCAGATGACCGCTTTAGCGCCTTTAGCGCTGATTTTGGCATTCGCTTCACTGCTTAGATCGAACGCCACGAAGATCGAGTAGTCCTCTTTGTCCTTGTATTCGACCTCGGCTTCTGCAAGCGCGCTTTTTGCCGCCCAGCTCCAAAATACGGGCTTACTTCGCTCGATTAAAATTCCTTTTTTCGCGATTTGGCAGAGCGCTTTGTAAATTTCAGCTTCAAACTCAAATTTTAGCGTCAGATACGGATCGTCCCAGTCGCCCAAAATCCCCATATCTTTAAATTCATTGCGCTGCACGTCGATGAACTCTTTGGCGTGCTGTCTGCAAAGCTCGCGGATCTGCACTTTTGAAAGCGATTTTTTCTTATCGCCTAGTTTGATCTCTACTTGCTGCTCGATCGGCAGGCCGTGGCAGTCCCAGCCCGGCACGTAGCGGATCTCCTCGCCGAAGAAATAATGGGTTTTGGTGATGATGTCTTTTAAAATTTTATTCAGCGCGTGGCCGATGTGGAGGTGTCCGTTAGCATACGGCGGACCGTCGTGGATATTGAAGCTAACGCTTGCGCCCTTGCGTTTGGCCTTCATCTTTTCGTAAATTTTACGCTGCTCGTACCATGCCTTAAACCGCGCAGGTTCGTTCTGCGGCAGTGCGCCTCGCATCGCAAAGTCCGTCGTAGGAAGAAAGAGAGTATCTTTGTAGTCCATATTTGTACCTTTTCGTGTCTTAAAAAATTTGTGAAGTTTATCCAAAACGCCATTAAAAAGCTCTGAAAGAGCAGTCTGCGTTTATGCTATAATGTGCGAAAATTTAATGAGGGTCTTTATGAAAAATATCATCCTTGTAATCGGCGAGGAGATCCGCTACGACGCGGCTTTGATGAGTTATATTTCTCGCAGCTACGAGCGGGTTTTCGGGCGGATCGACGATCTGAAATTCTTAAGCGAAAACGATAAGGTTTTGCCCTTCGCGCTTGAAAAGATGATCGATTCGTACGATTTTATCACGATCTTTGCGGCAAACTCCGCCTACGCGGTCGTCGGTAAAATTTTATCGACGCTCTCTTTCGATTCGCTCGAGCTAAAAAACGGAGAAACTCTAGCGCCCTCGATGGCACGCACAGTAGCGAAAAATAGCTTCCTGCTAAACGTCAGAGGCTGCTCGGTAAACGTGATCAAAGCGCTTTGCTTGCAGAGCCTGCCGCCGATCCTCCAAGACGCGCCGAACGCGGGCGAGAGCTTTTATCTATTCGATTGCGAATATGAAAGCGTAAAGCAGCGCCTAGAAAGCCTTGCGATCAGTTATAAAATTTCGCTTACGATCAGCAGGCCTTGCTCCTTTTTGCTGCTCGTGCGCGCCAGTGCGATGAAATTCGGAGCGCTGGACGCGTTTTTACAAAGCGTCGGCAAGTATTATGAGAGCTGCTACATCGAAGGCGGCGATTTTATGGGCTTTGTGGTGGATAGACTGCGCGAGATAGGCGCTAAGATCACCTTCGCCGAAAGCTGCACCGCAGGACTCATCGCCGCAAAATTCGGCGCGGTTGCGGGCGTGAGCGACGTTTTTGACGGCTCGCTCGTAAGCTACGCCAACGAGATAAAAAATCTCTGGCTCAACGTAGGCGAAGATACGCTCGCACGCTACGGCGCGGTAAGCGCGCAGACCGTGGGCGAGATGCTAGAAGGCGCGCTACAAAGCAGCGGGGCGAGCTTTGCTCTTGCAGTAAGCGGTATCGCAGGCCCCGGCGGCGGAAGCGCGCAAAAGCCCGTAGGTACGGTCTTTATCGGCGCGAAGGAGCAGGGCGGCAAACAGATCGTCGGGGAATTTCATCTAAAGGGCGATCGAAACTACATCCGAGAGCAAAGCGCCGATATCGCTATCTGCTTGCTTTTGAAGCTTAGAAGCGATCTGTTTTTTGGGCGGCTTCCGAGCGCGCCTGCGAGAGATGAAATTTAAAGGAGCGGATTTTGAAAAGACGAATTTTGAAAGGATGCGGATGCGATTTAGCGCAGAATTTTATCCGAGCAAGCGGCGAGCCGGGCTTTAGATGGCCGCGAAATTTTACTTCGGCGTACGTTGGGCAGAATTTTATCTCAGTGCAGGGCGGATTAAATTTTATCTCGGCGGGTCGCGCTAGAAATTTTAATTTTATAAACGATTTTAGCTTTATAAATGCGGCGCGAAATTTTACTTTGGCGCTAGCCGCGATATGTATTTTGAGCGGCTGCGACGGCGGATCGGACGCGCAAAATCACGAGCAAAGCGCGCGCTCGGAGCAGAATTTTAGCGCGGGTAATAAAGGGCAAAATTTTAATAAAAGCGCGGATAGCTCGGGGCAAAATTCCGCGCAAAATTCTATACAAAGCTCCGTGCAAAATTCCGCGCCGCAGGGCTTTGAGCGCAAGCAAAAATCCGATCTAAATTCCACGATAGACGAGCTTGCAAACGATGCTAAAGTTTTGGGCGAGGCCCTGCAAAATTTACAGAAAAAGGCGCCCGAAGCGTTGAACGATTTCGCCGCTCGCAACGCCGATAGGATCGAGGATCTGCTAAAGCAGGGCGAGGCGGTGGCACGCGAGGCTGGCAAAAATCTTGATAAAATGAGCGAAAGCTTGCAAGGCATCATCAAGGACGCAAACGAAAGTATCGGTAAGGTCTTGGAGGGCTTTGGCGTGCAGCCCAGACAGGAGCCGCGCGGCGGACGCTCGCAGGAGCGCGATGATAATTTAGATCCTGAAGAGGCGGCTGGTAGGCAAAGCTTTAGAATTTAAATTACGCTAAATTCTACTCAAAATTTTTTGTTGCGACCGCCACCCGCAGGAAAGCGGCAAGTCTTCGCAGGAGCGTAACGAGCCTGCACGAAAGCGTGACGGACACTCATAAGAGCGCGATGAGCACCCGCAACCCGATGACGGAACCGATGGCAAGGTTTTATAGTTTAAAGCGCGGCTAGATTTCATCTAAATTTTATTTGTTGCGGCGAATGCTCGCAGAGAAACGATGCTAAATTCTATTAAAATTTCCCCTGCGCGGCGGTTTCGTTAAAATTTTACTCGCGCGAGCCTCCGCAATGGCGCTATGAACACTTACAAAAAAGTAGCGAATCTCTGTAAAACGCAACGAGTGCCCCAAGGGCGAGCATTTCTAAAATAAAGCGCGAGTAGTGAATGAAGTTTGGAATTCAAAGCTCGCGCTCTTTGAAGTTGCTGTAAAGATAAGCGGGTGGCGGCCAGTAAAGCTTTAGAATTTAAGGCCGCTTGCGATAAAACGAGAAAAATTTTACGAAGTAGGGTTATAATGCGCCCCGCAATTTCAAATTTAAAGGATAGAAATGAAAACTCTCATTATTTTGGCTCATCCAAATATCGCAAACTCGCTCGTAAACCGCCACTGGAGGGATGCTGTGCTAGCCCATCCTGATAAGTTCGAGCTTCACGATCTTTACGCGCTTTATGCGGATTTTAAAATCGATGTGGAAAAGGAGCAAAAACTGCTCGAAAGTCACGATAAAATCGTGCTTCAGTTTCCGTTTCGTTTTTCAAACTGCACGCCGCTTCTTAAGCAGTGGTTTGAGGACGTTTTTACGCGCGGCTGGGCTTATGGCACAGAGAGCGGCGGCAAGCTTAAAGGCAAAAAATTTGCGCTTGCGATCTCGCTTGGCGCGACTGAGGCAAACTACTCTAAAAACGGCATCGTAGGCTTTAGCGTGGATGAGGTGCTAGCGCCATTTAAAGCTACGTTTAATTTCGTCGGCGCGATTGCGCTACCAAATTTCGTCTCATACGGCTTTACTTACGATAAAAGCGAGCAAGCCGTAGAAAATAGCGCGAAAAATTATATAAAGTATTTAAATAAGCTTTAAATTCTTTGTTTTTCTAGCCGCCCGCCGCGCGTAAAGCTTTAAAATTTTATGTAAGCGACGCGGCTGATTTTTTAAAATTTTCGCTCAAAAAGCTCAAATTTAATCCTAAAATTTTTAAATTTTACCCCAAAATTCCGCTCGCGCTTCGTATGTGATCTCAAATGAAATTCCAAGCAAAATTCCGCGCCTAAATTTTAGCTCAGCTCTTAAATTTTAAAATTTTATCAGAGATTTTTTTATACAATTACGGCTGAAATTCGGCCCAAAAAAAAGGAGAGGGAATGTATAAGCTAAAGCATCTTCTTAGCGCGCAGGATCTAAGCCGCGAGGACATCTACGACTTCATCGATCTGGCGCGCGAGTTTAAAGCGCTCAACCGCTCTGACGTCAAAAAATCCGACTCGCTTCGCGGCAAGACGGTCATCAACGCGTTTTTTGAAAACTCTACCCGCACCCGCACGAGTTTTGAGATCGCAGCCAAGCGCCTGGGCGCGGACAGCGTAAATTTCACCGCTGCGGACAGCAGCACGAAAAAGGGCGAGACGCTGATCGACACCATCAGAAATATGCAGGCGATGCGCACCGATATCTTCGTGCTGCGCCACAGCTGCTCGGGCGCGGCGAAATTCGTCGCGGCCAACTGCGACGCATCGATCGTAAATGCGGGCGACGGGCTGAACGAGCACCCGAGCCAGGCGCTACTGGATCTTTTTACGATCAGCGAGCACAAGGGCAGGATCGAGAATTTAAACGTCGCGATCATTGGCGATATATTTCGCTCGCGCGTAGCCAGAAGCGACATCTGGGCGATGAAAAAGCTCGGCATAAACGTGCGGCTCTTCGGCCCTCCGATGATGCTGCGCGACTGCGACGCGTTCGGCTGCCCGATATGCAAAAGCGTAGAGGAGGCGATCGAGGGCGCCGACGTCATCATCATGCTTAGAATTCAGCTTGAGCGGCAAGACGGCGAGCCGAGCTTCCCGAGCGTGCGCGAATACTCGAAATTTTTCGGACTTACCGCGAGGCGCATGCAAGCTGCGAAAGAGGGCGTCATGATAATGCACCCGGGCCCGATCAATCGCGGCGTGGAGATCAACTCCGACGTGGCGGACGATCCGCGCTATAGCTGCGTTTTAGATCAGGTAGAAAACGGCGAGGCGATGCGAATGGCGATACTTCATACGATAAATTTAAACAGGAGCGCACGATGAAAATTTTAATAAAAAACGGCACGATCGTTAATCATGACGGCAGCGAGGAGGCGAACGTCCTGATCGAGGGCGATAAAATTTCAAAGATCACGCGCGAGTGTCCCGCCGCAGATCGCGTCATAGACGCTGCGGGCAAGCTCGTGATGCCCGGCCTCATCGATATGCACGTGCATTTTAGAGACCCGGGGCTCGAATACAAAGACGACGTCATCAGTGGCAGCGAAACTGCGGTCGCAGGCGGCGTGACGACCTGCCTTCCGATGGCGAACACCAAGCCCGTAAACGATAACTCCAGCATCACGCGCGCGATGATCGCTAAGGCCAAACAGCGCGGGCTTATCGATCTGCTGCCCATAGGCGCGATCTCGCAGGACTGTAAGGGCGCAAAGATCGTCGAGATGGGCGATATGCTGGAAGCCGGCTGCGTGGCTTTCAGCGACGACGGATTGCCCGTGACCGACAGCTCCGTGATGCGACAGGCGCTCGAATACTCCGCGCACTTCGGCTCATTCGTGATAAATCACAGCGAGGATTGCTCGCTTTGTCACGGCGGCGTGATGAACGAGGGCAAGATAAGCGCGATCCTAGGTCTAAAGGGGATGGCGAGCGAAAAAGAGGAGATCATGATCGCGCGCGATCTGCTGCTTGCCAAAAAGACGGGCGGGCACATCCACATCGCGCACGTAAGCTCGGCGTGGTCATTAAAGCTCATCGAGCAGGCTAAGCGCGAGGGCATCCGCGTCACCTGCGAGGCTACGCCGCATCACTTCACTTTCGACGAGCGCGAGCTGATGGGATACGATACGAATTTTAAAATGTCGCCGCCGCTTCGCACTCAAAGCGACGTGCAGGCGATCAGAGAGGCGCTTAAAAGTGGTCTAATCGACGCCATCGTGACCGATCACGCTCCGCACAACACCGACGATAAATTCGTCGAATTCGACCACGCGCCGTTTGGAATTTTAGGGCTTCAAACCCTCGTACCGCTTACGCTGCGGCTAGTAACCGAGGGTGTCATCAGCCTTGAAGACATGGTGCGGCTGTGCTCGTTTAATCCAGCTAAAATTCTAAATTTAAAGGACAAGGGCGAGGTCAAAGAGGGCTTTTTGGCTGACGTCGCGATCATCGATCCGCAGATTTCCTACGTTTACGACGAGGCGCTAAATAAGTCCAAATCGCGCAATTCGCCGCTTTTCGGCAAGCAGCTTACGGGCGCTGCGGTATGCACGATCAAGAGCGGCCGCGTGGTCTATGAGTTTCCAAACGTCGTAGTGTAGGGCGCTTGCGGCGTAGAGCTTGCGAGCGGCGGCTTGGCGAGCGCAGCTTGCTGACGGACGGCATTCGTAGCGCAAATGGTGCTATTGCTTAATTTTAAATTTAGCTAGTTTGGGTGCAACGGCTTACTTTTAAAATTTCATAACGCGAGCGCGGTTGAAATTTTTTTAAAGCGGTTTGTCATTTTTAAAGTGCGCGTAAATTTAACACACATCGCCTTGCCTGTGCCGCTCGTAGATTTCGGCTTCGGAATTTTATCCGTACCCGTGTGTGAGCTGCTTTTAAAATTTTATGTTCGCGGCGGTTGAGAATTCTATCTTTGCGCAGATTTGTTTTTACTTCACGCGCAAATTTTATCGTGATTAAATTTGTCGCTAAGGCGCAAAATTTTAAAATTTTGCCGCCGCTAGCTTTTGGCGCGGAGCATAAATAATCCGCCGCATGAACGGGAGCGATCGAAATTTAAAGGATATCTATGAGCGGCGAAATATATCTCTCGTGCGCGCTGTGCGTCGCGCTAAAATCAGCTCTGCGCGGCAATCCTAAGCCACTGCCGCAAGATCAAAAATATATAAAATATTTAAATTTTGAGTTTGCAAAGGAGCATTTCCGCACCGCAGAGGGTGTGAGCCGCGCAGCGCATGGCGGCGTAAACGACGCAAGTAAAGCTGCGGAGCAAAAAGATGCGTACGGCGCAGTGCAGAGCAGTGCGACGGAGGCAGTGAAACAAAAGCGCGCGAACAGCAAAGAAGCGTCAAATGAAAAAGCGGTTAGTAAAAAAGGCGCCGACGAAAGCACGGGCTCGCCACTTTTGCAAAAAGCGTGCGAGTTTTTCACCGGACGGCTCGCGCAAAAAGGACGCGAGGACGAGCCGATCTACGCACGGCAGCGTTGGATAAAGCAGTGCCTAAAGCTCGGTCTGAAGGACGCGGGGCTTAGTATTTTAACTTTCGCAAAAGATAGAGCGCTTTTGGGTTTTTCGGGTATGAACGTAAACGGCATCGTCTGCCGCTTTGAGGACTTTGACGGCGTTTTTACGCCTGATTGGAAATACGATCGCGACAAAAAGGCTTGGCGCGTGAAATACGTCGAGCGCCTTTGGCGCGGGATGCCGCGGGATGCGCTAAACGCGCGCGATAACAGCGCAGAATTCGGGAATGTTTTAGTGCAAATCAGGGATTTTGCGAGCAAGATAGGCTGCGAAAACTTCGCGCAGACGTTTGACAATGCGCTTAAGACGCTGCGGGGCGAAGTCGCTGTGGGCGAGTATTACGCTGTTTCGTTTGCAGCGCTGCCGCAGCCGAGCTTGAGGGCGTTTGCCGCGGCGGGGATCGCTGATGTATTCGGTGCGATGGGCTCTTGGGACGATGAGCCGCCGTCTATGGCGCAAGAAATGGGGCTCGGGGGCGAATACGACCGTCTCTCGGACGAGCTCTTGGCGCAGAAAAACTTAGCGATTTTATTTGCGATAAACGGTTGGTAGGGCTTTGGCACAAGAGCTAGAAAGCGCGCTAAGCCTCTATCGTCGCGGGCCTATCAAACGCCGTTACGCTCGGCAGTTCGCCTTTAAATTTCTCGATCTGCACCATGCTCGTGTGCGCGGTGTTGCTTTGCGATAGCTGCGAGCTCGGTACGTCCTTGGTTAGCACGTTTATGTTGCCGTGCTTGCATAGGCTGCGCTCGCCCCAGACGGCGGGATCGTACCACGCGCCCTCGCTTACGATTACGACGTTATCTTGCGCTCGCTCGCTTACTAGCGCGCCGCAGAGGATCTCGCCTCGGTCGTTGTAGATCCTCACTACGTCGCCCGTTTTGATGCCGCGCGCCTTTGCCGTGGCGGGGCTGATGAGTGCTGGTTCGCGGTTTGCGATCTCGGCGTAGTTGCGGATGAGCGAGTTGTTTAGCTGCGAGTGGAGCCTAAATTTAGAGTGCGCGCCGCTGATGGCGATAGGATACTTGCTCACGTCGCCGTCCAGCCACTCAAACGGCTCCATCCACGTCGCGTGCGGCGGGCAGTCGGCGTAACCTAGCTTTTCGACCGCTTCTGAGTATAGCTCGATCTTGCCCGACGGCGTTTTTAGCGCGTTCTTCTCGGGGTCGGCGCGGAAGTCCGCGTAGTTTGTAAAGTACCTCTTTTTCTCGTCGATCTTATCAAATTTGACGTAGCCTTTTTGCCAAAACTCCTCAAATTTAGGCATCGCCACTCCCATGCCCTCGGCTTGCTTTGCGGCGTTTTCGTAGATTTCCTTCACCCACTCAAGTTCCGTTTTGCCCTCGCTAAAGGCCTGATCGTACTCCTCGCCCCACTGCGCGCAGATGAGCCGCGCGATCTCAAAGTCGCTCTTGCTCTCGCCCGCAGGCTTTACTAGCGGCTTAATCGCAAAAAGGTACTCGCTAGTGGAGTTTGCAAACTCTATGTCCGTGCGCTCGCATTCTAGCGCTGCCGGTAGTACGATATCGCTGAGCCTCGCCGTACTCGTCCAAAAGGGCTCTGTGGTGATGATCGCTTCGATCTTGCGCATCGCTTCGACCGCGCGGTTGGTATCGGGATGGCGGGTGAAGGTCGAGCCGTTGGCATTAAACATCACGCGAATATGCGGCATGACGTACTTTTTGCCGTTGCGCTCGATCTGCTTGCCAGGCTCCATGATCGCGTCTATGAGCCTGCTGTTTGGTATCTCGTGGTATTTGGCCTTGGCTAGCTTGCCTTGCGGGGCGATGTATTTTTCGTTTACCGCGGGATTAAAGGCCTGAAGCTTTGGCGCGATGAAGCTGATATCTGCGTTTTTATGCATCTGATCGTTCATCACGTAGCCGCGCCCCGTCTTGCCGATGTCGCCTAGCATCGCAGCTAGCGCGATAAGCGCCCAGTATGCCATCTCGCCGTGGTGCTGACGCTGTATCGCGTAGCCCGTGACGATGAACGTGTCTTTTTTAGCTAGCGTGTCGGCTAACTCTTTTAGCTCCTTTTCGCTCACGCCGCAAATTTTGCTCGCCCATTTTAGATCCTTTTTCACGCCGTCTTTCGCGCCCGTGAAATACTCCTTAAATTTATCAAACCCGACCGTGTAGCGCTCTATAAATTCCTTGTCGTAAAGCTCGTTTTCGTAAAGATATTCGCAAAGCCCGATTAGCATCGCCGTATCGGTGCAAGGGCGCACGGCAAGATAATCCGCGCCGAAATATTCCGCCGTTTCGTTGCGGTAGACGTCCACGCTGTAAATTTTCATCTCGCCTTTTTTAAATTTATCCTTCATAATCTCGTAGTAGGCGTAGGAGTTGTGCATCGGTATGCCGATAGCGATCTTGTTTGAAACGACCGGATTCGTGCCCCAAAATACGATCGTTTTGGCCTCCTTTACCACGCCCTCCCAGCGCGTAGGATTATGCGTCGGATCGATAGAACCGGTCACGTGAGGCAAAAACGCCTGCGCATCCGACGCCAACGCCGCCTTAGACTCGGCAGCACCAACAAACC
>NZ_CALIMQ010000282.1 GCF_938045535.1 uncultured Campylobacter sp.
ACGACGATAGCAGGAGACGTCTTTGCGGGCTACGCCACAAGCGGCAGCGTCGAAAATAGTAACGTAAATTTTAGAGGCGGCACTATAAGCGGTACAATCTACGGCAGCAATAAGCCTACGGATAAAACTAATACCTTACATATCGAAAATTGGGTCGGCGGCGGCGTGAAAAAAGCCAAGGATATTAAAAATTTCGGCTCTATAAATTTTCATGATCTATATTCTACTACCGAAGCTGATGCGCCGCTTACTCTAACTACTAATGGCAATACAAATTTAAACGGCACAAAGATAGAGGGTATAAAATCAGATCTTGGCGAAGGAAAGTACTATCTGATCCACAACTCTGGCGGCGGCACGATCACCAGAGCCGCACAAACCGTGCAAGATAATCAAATTTATACGATTACGGACAAAGATCACTATCAGATCACCGGCACCACGATCGAAGTCGAAAACAATAAGAATTTAATCATGCAAAAGGGCACGCTAACTCGCTCTTGGATAGACCCCAATTTCGATCAAAGCGAGCTAATGCAAAATCAAAATTCTAACAAAGCTGCGGGCGCTACTGAGTTATTCGGCAATAAAGGAAACACCGTAATAGTAAAGGAGAATGCAGGCAATCTAGGCGGCAAAAACATAAGCTCGGGCAGAGATGACGCTACCGACGGAAGCAATAGCGTCCACGATAACTACGCCAAGATCAATGGCGGAAGCAACATAGGCGAGATCGACGGAGGATATTCAAATTCCGCTACCCCGCAAGAAATTTATAATAACCATGTAACTTTCGAAGCAAGCGGAATAGACGTGGGGTATGTAAATGCGGGCATCACTCATAGCAGTAGCGGCGGCGGCAACGTCCACGATAATAGCGTAACTACGAATGCTACAATAATCCGCAATAATATTTACGGCGGCAATACTAGCAACGGAGAAGCCAAATCCAATATCGTAACTATAAATAACGGCAGCGTAGGAGCAATGGCGGTAGGCGGCAAGGGCAACAGCGCGATTTCCAACACTATCACTCTTAACTCGGTAAACGTAGGCGGAAGCGTATACGGCGGAAAGACTAGCGGCGCTGCCTCCTCCAACACTGTAAATTTAAACGGCAACACGCAAGTTGCTGGCAACGTCTACGCGGCGGAAGCCGCTAGCGGCAGCAACAACGTAGTAAATTTCAGAAGCGGCAGCGTAGCAGGCACGATATACGGTGTATCTAGTGCAAACGCTAGCAATTCTGGCAATAGCCTAAATATCCTATCTTCAAACTCAGGCAATGGCCTAAATGCAGGGAATTTTGCGAATTTCAATAAATTGGAATTTAACTTAGCCTCACTTGGCGAGATTAAAAATGATGCTTCATCAAGTACCAAAAGAGCTTTAAGCTTAACCGGCTCCGGCAATACCGACCTAAGCGGTACCGATATATTTGTAAATTCCGCAAGCGAATTTAACGCTTTAAATAATGCAAGCTATCCAGATGGCGACAATAAGAAATATACCCTTGCCTATAAAAGTGGAGGCGGTAAATTTACCGGATACGATCCGCGCTTTAAAGACAAGGGCTACGTAACTCAGCTAAATAAAAACTATGTCATAAAGGATGCCGATACCTTTAGTAGAAACATAGGCGGTATGCATATAAGCGAGGATGAGCGGGAGCTTTATATCCAAAAGCTTATTAAGACTAACGAGAGCATAAATGGGGATTTCGATGCGGATGAGCTGCAGAAGTATCTTGGTGCCGGCGGTCTTAACGGAAACAACATAGATATAGGCAAGGCTGGAGAGGATAAGAATTTTAACGCTAGAAATATCCACGCAGCAGGCGCAAATAATACGTTAAATTTCATCAGCGGTCATAATGTAGGCGTAATAAGCGCAAGCGGTGGCGGCAACACCCTTAACATAGGAGCTAGCAATAGCTCTCCTGCGGCAGTAAATTCCTTAAGCGCTAAAAACATTAGCGGCTTTGACAGGCTAAACTTCTTTCTTCCTAACTCTATTAGAGCAGGCGATAGCGTACTTACCCTAAGCGACCCTACTGCCAATACCAATCTAAGCAACGTAAGCAATATCACGGC
>NZ_CALIMQ010000283.1 GCF_938045535.1 uncultured Campylobacter sp.
GGTGGCGGAATAAATTTTGCCCAAATATTTATTATCCAGCGCCGCAATATTCTTGCGCAATTCCCCGACTATCTGTGGAATTAGCGCAATACGCCTATTTTTAGCTAGGAGTTTAATAAAATTTACGATTTTTTCACTTGGATTTTTTATAAATGACGCGATAAGTTCCACTTTGGATTCCTCTTTTAGCGTCGGGGATTTTACAATATCTTGGAATTTTGGAATTCTAAATGCGCTCGCGACGCTCTCGAGCGTCTGCAAAACAGAGCCTAGTTCATCTTTTTTATAGCTCAGTATCAGGGCGTTTACATATCTTTTTGAGGTGTTATTTATCATCATCCGACCTTTTTCTCTACGATTTTAACCAGTTTGTCTTGACCGAATTTGATGTCATCCGATGCAAAAACGTCATCCAGTATCTCGCTTACGACCTCTTTTTTGATCTTGCGCGCCTCAAAGCTCTTCTGCTCATCGAAAGATTTTTGCAAATTCGCAATTTCTTGCTCGGTCGCATTTTTTATCTTTTCGGCGGCGAACACGATCTCTTTTTTAGCAGTTTCAATTAAAGCTGCGCCTTGAACCTTAGCATCTTGCAAATCTTTTTTAGCTTGCTCCTTGCGAGCTGCAGACTCTTTTAAAATTTTTTGATTAGTCTCAAGTCTAGATGCAATGCCATCGATTCTACCTTGATATGCTGCTTTTGCGGGACCTTTTAAAAGATAAAACAAAATTCCGAAAAACAAAATGAAATTTATGCTTCGCCACAGCACGTCGTAGTCTTTGACCCCATCGTGCCCACCGCTTGCTAAAACAAGCGCGGGAATTATAAATAAAAATAGATATTTTTTCATACTGAAATCCTCATACTTTAGCCACAGCGCTACTTAGAGCATTTTTAAATTCCGGAATTTTGGCTCGCAAATCATTTTTTAGGTTGCGCTTTTGCTCATCCAAACCGCCTAAGAATTGATCAAAATCCTCCTCCATCGCGGCTTTTTTCTCGGCTATTTCTCTGGCGGCAGCCTGCTTCGCGCTATCCATCGCCTCTCGCTTTATTTTAACAGCCTGCAACTTCGCAGCATCCATGATTTTTACGATCTCTGCTTTATCGGCATCTGCATCCTGTGCATTTTTCATCGCATTTGTCTCATCTTCTTTAATAATAGCCTCTCGCTTTTCCATATGCAAAAGTAACGGTCTATAAAGCTTGATATTTAAGAAGTAAATCAAAGCCAAAAATACGACGATGGTCGTTATCATGGCGGTCAAACTTACGTCTAGCATCGCACCTCCTCCAGGTTAGTTTTAAACAAAATGTGTATTTTACAATATGAAAAATTAAAATACACTATAAAAAATCATCCGATTTTCTTTAAAAACTCGGAAATTTGTAAAATTTCGCTAAATTCGATCGAAATTTTACGCTCTTTGATACTTATTTTACCAAATTGATCAAGCTTGGCCTTTAGCTTTAAAAGCTCAGGCTTGAAGCTTTGAAATTCCGCACCAGACTTTTTCTCTTTCGGATCGGTTTTATCTTTGAGTTTTTTTACTAAATTTTCGGTATCTCTTACGCTTAGACGCTGTCCTAAAATGGTATTTAGCGCTAAAATTTGATCCTCTTTTTCGAGTCCAACCATTATCTTGGCGTGCCCTTGCGAAATTTTATCTGCGCTTATGGCGTCTTGCACCTCGGAGCATAAATTTAAAAGTCTTAGCGTGTTAGTAATCTGCGTGCGGGACTTTTTGATGATGTCGGCTAACTCCTCTTGCGTGATCCTGTATTCGCCGATAAGCTCCTTATAGGACTTAGCAAGCTCGATAGGATTTAGATCCTCGCGCTGGATATTTTCGATGAGGGCAAGCTCTCTTAAATTTTGAGATTTTATGTCCGCGACTACGGCTTTGATTTTACTCTCGCCCAAAAGCTTTGTTGCTCTTAGGCGCCGCTCGCCGGCGATAAGGACGTAAGAATCATCTTTTTGAATAACGATGATAGGCTGAATAAGCCCGTGACGGGCGATGCTTTCGCTCAGCTGCCTAAGTGACTCCTCATCGAAGCTTTGACGCGGTTGATATGGATTTGGCTCGATTTTATCGACATCGATTTCGATAACTAAACTATCTGCATTTCCACTTTCTAGCTCCCTATTATAGGAGCTTTCTACGTCGTCTAAAATCGCACCGAGCCCGCGACCGAGCGCTCTTTTTACCTTGCCCATTTTTGCTCCATTATGGATTTAGCGAGGTCTTGATAAGCGATGGAGCCAGCAGATTTTATATCGTATAAAACCACCGGCTTGCCAAAGCTTGGGCTTTCGGCTAGCTTAATATTGCGCGGAATGATGACTAGATCATCACTCTTGCCGATACGAAAGAGCTTATCGTCGAAATACTCGCGTAAATTCGCGACCGTTTCTTTGGCTAGATTGTTTTGCAAACTATACATCGTAGGTAAAAATCCGCGAATTTTTAAATTTTTATTGAGCGTTTGCTTGACGACTTTTACGGTATTTAGGATCAGCGCGACGCCTTCAAGTGCATAGAATTCGCACTGAATCGGGATGATGACGCTATCACTTGCAACCAAGGCATTTACCGTAATGCTACCAAGCGTCGGCGGCGAATCGATGATGATGAAATCGTATCTGTCCTTAACCTCGGAAATTTTATTTTTTAGCATTAGTTTGAAATCTTTCTCTTCGCTTACTTCGCGCTCGATGCCTACAAGTCCGATATTTGACGGCACTAAATCCATAAACTCAAGTTCGGTCTTTTGGATCACTTCGGACATGCTCTTACGCCCCGTTAGGACGTGATAAATGTTAAATTCAAAGTCGCTGCGGTTAAAGCCAAGCCCCGTCGTAGCGTTCGCCTGAGGGTCTACGTCGATCAGTAGGACCCGCTTTTTCTTTATCGCTAGCGACGCAGCGAGATTAACCGCTGTGGTCGTCTTTCCGACGCCGCCTTTTTGATTGGCAATCGTAATTACTTCACTCATCTTAAAGCATAAACCCTTTCTTCATTTATTATGATCGATCCGTCTTCGCAAAGTTTAGCCTGCGCGAGTGAAATTTTTTCGCCGCCTAGATGAACGCTAAATTTTTGCGATTTTTGGAATTGTAACGAAAAATTTCTAAAAATTTGCTTCCACGAGATTTTATTTTCATATAGCGCAAAAAAGCCCTCTATAGCGTCTTTTGCGCTGATTTTTATATCTAAAATTCCCGCATATTTGGGCGCGCCGAGTAGGTTCATGCCAATGCCGCAGACTAGGGTATTTTTGATCTTATTCGTCATCGTTCCGCCGATTTTACGCTCGCCCAGATAAAAATCGTTGGGCCATTTTAGCCAAAGCTGCGAACCGAGCGATGCGAGAAATTCCTGCATGATCATCGCAAAATATATACTCGCCGACTGTAGCGGCACGTCCGCGGGCAGATCCGTTTGGGCTACACAAAACGAAAAAGCAAGATCGCCGCTCGCGCCCTCCCAGTCGTTGCCGCGCGAGCCGATACCGGCGCTTTGGCGATTTGCGGCGATCGCAAAAGGCGGCGTTATCCTGCCTTCGCGCACGGCGCCTACTAAAAACTCCTGTGTAGAGGGCATTTGCTCTATAAATTCTACTTGCAAAACCCGCTCCTTGCGTAAGACGAAGGGCTCGCCTTGAAATATTGCAAGCGTTTAAATTCCGCGCTGCGATAGAATTTTGCGACAAGATAAAATTTAGCACGATAAAATTTTACGGCGTAGCGGAATTTTATGCGATGAAATTTTGCAATCTTGCTAAATTCTTTGGCAACGCGGATTTTCCTAGCGGCACCGCGATAAAATTTTAAAGCTTTATCTCGCAAAAATTCTGCGGCACGATCATAGAATTTTAAATGGTGCGAGTTCGGTGCGACGTCGCAAGATTCGCAACCGCCAAAGCGAAATTTAAAGTTCCTGTGAGCGTAAAATTTTAGAGCATAGAAGCGAGGTTTTAAAATTTTATAAAGCCTTGATTTTGGAGCTTCATTTCGAAATTCCGCGCGGCAAAATTTTACTTCACGATTGCGGCGATACCCAAGGCAGAATTTCGCCGCGACGCCAAAAGCGCGGCGCGAATAAAATCCCAGCATAGCATCAAAAGCGTGGCACAAAACGCGATAATTTAAAATCCCGCCTAGCATAGCAGATCACCGATCTTTAGCCGCTTACCGTTTAAATACGCGCTAGCGTTCACCGGCTTTTTGCCTGGCTCTTGCACGGTCTCTATACATAAAGCGCCCTCTCCGCACGCGACGCAAAAGCCGAGCTTATCAACATGCAGAATTTCGCCCGCGCGCTGAAATTTACGCCCGCAAGATTCACGCAAGATTTCTAAATCTAAAATTTTTAACCCGCTAGCTAGATAAATCCCCGGCCAGGGCGTCAGCGCGCGAAATTTATTATAAATTTGCCGTGCGCTTTCCTCAAAGCTAAAAAGCCCGTCCGATTTGCTTATTTTTTTGCAGTGCGTAGCCTGCGCGTCATCTTGCTTAAGCGGCGTCAAATTTGCAAAATTTCGTAGCACTCGCACGATAAGCTCGCCCGCGAGATAGCCGAGCTCGTCAAACAGCTGCGCCGCCGTTTTATCCTCGCAAGGCGTGTAGGCAAAATCAAGCATATCGCCCGTGTCAAGCCCCGCATCCATCAGCATCGCCGTTACGCCCGTCTGCTTTTCGCCAGCCATTAGCGCGCTTTGAATAGGGCTTGCGCCGCGATATTTAGGCAGGATCGAGGCGTGCAGATTTATGCAAGGCGCGACATCAAGGACGGCCTGCGGCAAAATTTTACCGTATGCGGCAACCACGATGAAATCAGGCTTTAAGTCTTTTATCTGCGCTACAACCGCCTCGTCTTTTAAACTCGCAGGCTGAAAGATCGGCACTGCGGGCAGATGCTGCTGCGCGTAAACTTTAACCTCGCTAGGCGTTAAAATTTGTTTCCTGCCGACGGGCTTATCAGGCTGCGTAAAGACGGCCGCGATCTCAAATTTTGCCTCCGCAAGCGCGCGTAAAATTTTAGCCGCATACTTGGGCGTTCCCATAAAAACTATATTCATTCTTTTCCTTTAAATTTAGCCAAATCACGGCGCGAGCGATCATGCAGGCGCTAATCATGCTCGAAATAAATTTTACGCAGATCGCGAAGTAAACCTGGTTCGCACTCGCTCGCGCGAAGTAAAATTTATACGCGTCGCACAAACTAAACCCCGCGTAAAAGACCGCATCATTGCCGTTTTTCGCGCTTATTTGACGGCGGACTGATTTTTATCCTCGGATCCGTCCGGCCAAGACCAAAAAGCGCACGGATCTTCGGACCAATAAATCTTTGCAGACGGTTTCGCCCCCAGCTCGTCAAGGCTAATCTTGCCGTCGCGATTAGCGTCTAAGCTCTTAAATTCCGAGCCTGAGCGCAGATTTAGCTCTACTCTCAGCCCAGACGGCACCTCGCTCGCCATCCACTCTTGCAAGCTCAGCGCGCCGTCGCGATCCTTGTCGTTAAAGTCCATAAAATAAGGCGCCAGATCGGAAAGCTCGCAACATACGCGCCGAAGCATTCACAAGCTAGCCGCGTCGCTGCAAAAACACTCACGAAAAACACCCGCGCGGTGCCTGCTCGGACTGCGTAAAACGCGCCAAACGGTATCTCGCGCTACACGAGCAAAACAAAACCTACCGATCACCATAAGAGACCGACGATAAAGAGACCTGTGATCTTCGCGCTCCCTTGTTAAGCTATTTTTAGGCGTGCGGGCCAGCCTATCTCCATAAGGTTCGCCGCGATGAGATATCCGCGCTATTTTAAAGCTCCTTTTTAAGCAGCTCAAGCAGGTTAAATTTTAGCTCGTTTATATTTTGTCCCGTCGCCGAGGAGATCGGCATTACGAAAAACGGCTTAGCGGAGTTAAATTCGTAAATATCTTGCTTGTAGATCGAGCCGTTAAATTTAGCGTTTTGCACGACAAAATTTGAGCTTGCGCCGTTTGCATTTTGATCCGCGTTGTTTGCGCTCTGATATGCGTCGCCGTTTTCGGCGCTAAATTTAGAAATTTCGCTCGGCTCGGTATTTAAATTTGAACCCGTCTCGCCGGCATTTGGTTTTAAAATTTCGTCGCCGTTTTTACCTGCCGCAAGCCCCAAATGCGATAAAAACGCGTCAAATTTTTCCTGCAAATTTTCAGCCGCGTCCGCGCGAGTTAGGGCGATCGCATAGTCTCTTTTTGCAAGCTCGCCTGAAAATTTCGCCGTCTCGGCCCTCAGCGCGTCAAACTGCTCCTCGAGGCTGCGGTAATTCGCAAGATCTAGCATAAAAAGCAAAATTTTCGTGCGCTCGACGTGTTTTAAAAACTGCACGCCAAGCCCGCGCCCCTCGCTAGCCCCCTCTATGATACCAGGGATATCGGCCATGACAAAGCCGCTGTATTCGTCAACCTCGACGAGGCCGAGCTTTGGCGTGAGCGTAGTAAACTCGTAGTTTGCAATCTGTGGTTTGGCGTTTGAAACGGTCGAGATTAGCGTGCTTTTGCCCACGTTTGGAAAGCCCACAAGCCCCACGTCGGCGATGAGTTTTAGCTCCAAGCGCACCTCGCGCGTCTGCCCCTCTAGGCCTTTTTGCGCGTATTCAGGGGCTTGGTTGATCGAGCTTTTAAAGTGCACATTGCCAAGCCCGCCCTTGCCGCCTTTTAAAAACAGCCTCGTCTCGCCGTCGTTTAGCATATCAAGCACTAGCTCGCCGCTATCTTCGTCGTAAACGCTGGTGCCCGGAGGCACGATGAGATAGAGATCCTCGCCGCTTTTGCCGGTCTTTTTGCGACCCTCGCCGGGCGCGCCGTTTTGCGCTTTAAACTCATGCTTGCCCTTGTAGGATGAGAGGGTATGAGAGTTTTTATCTACTCTAAAATACACGTCGCCGCCGTCGCCGCCGTCGCCGCCGTCGGGACCGCCTGAGATGACGAATTTTTCGCGGCGGAAGCTGACGCAGCCCGCGCCGCCGTCGCCTGATTTGACGCTAAATTTTACGCTGTCTATGAACATAGCTATCCTTAAATTTAAAACGGCAATTATAGCCAAATGAGTTGAAGATAATTTTTAAACGGATGAAATTTTAAAGAGGGGCTTGCGCCCCCGAAGATTTTAGCGATGTTTACGCGGCTGGATAAACCGATACTTTTTTGCGATTTTTGTCTTTTCGCTCAAATTTTACGACGCCGTCGATCAACGCGAAAATCGTGTGATCGCTACCCATGCCTACGTTGCTGCCCGGGTGCGTCGCAGTGCCGCGCTGGCGGATGATGATGTTGCCCGCGCGAACGAACTCGCCGCCGAATTTTTTGACACCTAAGCGTCGTCCGATGGAATCTCTATTATTTTGAGTTGAGCCTTGACCTTTTTTGTGTGCCATTTCCTATCCTTTATGCGTTAATCGAAACGACTTTGACGCGGGTATATTGGCGTCTGAAGCCGCGTTTTACTTTTGAATCTTTGCGTCTGCGTTTTTTAAAGATAACGACTTTTTTATCCTTGCCTTCGCAAACGACCTCCAAAACCACCTTGGCACCCTTTACAAACGGTGCTCCTACCTTTAACTCGCCGTCGTTTAGCGCTAAAACTTCGCTAAGTTCGAGCTTTGCTTTCGGCTCAGCATTAAAATGGTCTAAATTTAGGTAGTTGCCCTCTTCGACCTTATACTGCTTGCCGCCGTGTTTGATGATAGCATACATCAAAAATCCTTTAAAATTTGGTAGCCAAAAAGGCATTTGCCGTGCAAAATTTAAAAGCCCGTTTGGTATGAAACTTTGAATATTATCCGAAATTTTATAAATTCCTACTGAAACGCCTCGCAAAATTCCTACGAAATTTCAAATTTCAAGGGCTCGGATTTATTTTAAACTAAAGATAAATGTGCTACTATCGCAACGAAATTTTTGAAGGAGAATTTTATGAGAAATTTAATAGCTGCGCTCGTAGCAGCGGTATTTTTTATCGGTTGTTCCAACTGGAATATATCCAACGAACCAAGCGGAGTACGCAATCAAACAAAATCCCAAAGCAGCAAAACAAATATCGGCGGCGTAAATGATAAAGTCCAAGAGGTCTCCACCGCAGGCACCACTGATATGGTCGAAACGACCTTGCCCGATAGCACAGGTATGACTAATGCGCCGAAAGATCGCAGCGATGCATTTCATATCAATCAAGTAATTTCTGCATGGAATAAACAGCCAGACTCCATCAAGACAACCGAAGACAATGGCAATATCTACACCTGGAAAAACTATAAGCCGGGCTGCGACGTATCACTTACCAGCGACTCGGAAGGCTACGTATCAAAATCCGCTATCAAATCAGCACTGTCTCAGTGCCTATAACCAACTTATCCGCGACGCCGAAATTTTAAAATTTCGTAAAATTTCGGCTTACGAGCGGGTCTGCTTCGTCAAATCTAATCTTAAAATCCTACGGTTCACTCTTAAAAATTTACTATACATATTGTATAATCGAGGACTTTTAATCACTGGAGTAAAATATGAAGAAAATTTTATTTGCAGGTGCGCTTTTAGCGGCATTAGGTAGCTATGCGGTGGCTGGCGAACACATCAAGGTCTATCACGGCAAGAGCTGCGGCTGTTGCCATAACTGGGCAAAATATATGGAGCAAAATGGCTTTGAAGTCGAGATGATTTCGCTGGCCGACGAGCCGCTTATCCAGAAGAAGAATGAGCTCAAACTTCCGCTGGAGCTCGCTAGCTGCCACACCGCGATCGTAGACGGATATGTAGTCGAAGGACATATGCCAGCAGGTGAGATCCGCACGCTACTAAAAAATAAGCCTAAAGACGTTATCGGCATAGCAGTACCTGGCATGCCGCTAGAAGCGCCAGGTATGGAGCAAGACTCACAGCCCGAGGTCTATGATGTGGTAGCGTTTAAAAAAGACGGCTCATATCAAAGCATTGCCACTTACAAAGGCAAAGAAAAAATCAAATAATCCGCCGCTTTAAAGCGGCAACTTACTTATTATTTTGCCTATTTATGGCTTGGCGCAATTTACTTTAGCCGGCGAATGCTGCCACTATATGCAAAATGACGCGCAAATTAATTTCAAAAACTAGCATGATAAAGGAAATTAAAATTCGGATGGATGGGCTAATAGGGGTCGAACCTATATTCACAAATCCAGAGTTTGTTGTCCTGCCATTAGACGATAGCCCATTGCGGAAGCGGTATTTTATAGAATTTTGCTTTAAAAAAGCATAAGAGCGGGCGGAATTTTAAAATTTACATAAAAAGGGAAATCTATGCAACTAAAAAAGATAACGCCGTTAAGCAACGAGTATCTCGAAAAGCTCGGCT
>NZ_CALIMQ010000284.1 GCF_938045535.1 uncultured Campylobacter sp.
AAGCCATAAAATAAGATAAAATTTTAAAATTCCACGCCTTTTTTAGGTGTGAAAGTTTTTTGGGGACAAATACTACCGCTTTGATATTGATGCTTTTGTACGTATTTTACTTATCTCCATAGTGAGTTTTACACTGAGCTATTTCTATGGCGCCATTAGATATTCTAAATACGAGCCGATTTTTTCCATCTATTCTAACACTATAAAGCCCCGATAAATTGCCCTTTAGCGCTTCGGGTTTGCCTATACAATCGTAGCCGTTACGCTCTATGTCTAGGATTAACTTATTTATGCGCTTTAGGATATTTTTATCATTTTCCTGCCAATACAGATAATCTTTCCAAGCTTCTTGCGACCAGATTTTTTTCATTGATCCGCTTCTAACAAATCGTGCTCAATCCCGCTATTTTCCTTTAATTCGTCAAAAGAGCGCTTAAGATGAGATAAATTTTCGTGGCTGTAAAAGGGATCTGCTGTCAGCTCGAAAGGAATTTTGCGTTCTTGCAATACTTTTTTAGCAAATATTGTAAAAGCAGTAGTTAAATTTAGCCCCATTTCAGAGCATACTTCCTCCAACCCTTTTTTAAGCTCGGCATCCATTCTAAAATTTACGTTTATAGATCGCATCATATTGTCTCCTTTTTGATTGCATTATACATTATTTATATGGATAATGCAATGATTTATAAATGTGGTTTGCTAAAATTCCATTACTAGAGAACACTATTAATTCTAAATCTAGCAAGATTTTAATTCAAAACGAAATATGCATACTAAGCGCGATTATGCATAAAAGTAGCGCCAGCGGGACATAGACAAAGCGCCCGATATCATACCAGAGCTTGCCGCGGACCCTATCTGCGCCTAGATTGATCTCATCTAAAATTTCATTCCGCTTAATCACCCAAAACCACGATATCGCGCCGATTACCGCTCCGATCGGAATGATATAAATCGATACGAAATCCATCCACGGACCCCATGAGCTTATGGCTTCCATACCAAGGCCCGCGCCCAGGCAAATCGCACACAATAGCGCAAGCGTGAATGCACGGCTTAGCCTTGGAAACTTATGCATTAGCGATTCGGCGACTACTTCGAACATATTTTGAAGCGATGAAATTCCACCAAAAATCACGGCGGTAAATAAAATCACCGCAAAGATTCTACCACCTGCCATATCTTGTAAAATTTTAGGCAGAGTTACGAAAAGTAGCTTAGGCCCCGCCGCCGGATCCATTCCGTAAGCAAATACTGCAGGGATCATCACTAGCGCAGCTACCATCGCGGCTAGCGTGTCAAATAACGCGGTATTTTTCGCCGCAGATACGATGTCTTCGTCCTTGGATAGATACGCGCCATAGACGATCATCCCTGAGCCCGTAATCGATAGCGAGAAAAATGCCTGTCCCATCGCAGAAATCCAAACCATCGGATCTGCTAGCTTAGTAAAATCGGCGCCAAAAAGAAACGCATATCCGCCTGTAGCGCCTTGTAGCGTCGCGACCCTAATTGCCAAAATTGCAAATAGCACGAAAAATAGCGGCATCATAATTTTATTCGTTTTTTCGATGCTTTTGGCGCCGAAAAACAGCGTCAGCAACGTGCCTGCGACGATTATGCAGTGATAAGGCACCACGGAGTAGGGCGCCAGGGCAAAAGAGTTGAACCACGTATCGGTATTTTCGCTCATTAGCGAGCCGTCTATGGCTTGGACTAGCGCCTTTAAAACGTAGGCGATGATGACGGCATAGCCTACTGCGATACACATCGAACCGGCAAGTGGCAACCAGCCGATAACCTTACCGATAGCGCCAAGTCCGCGGCTTTTCCACGCGTATTCGTATGAGCCCAGCGTGCCTGTTTTGGCGCGGCGACCGATCGCGTATTCGGCGCTTAGACCCACGTATGAAAACAGCGCTACGAAAAAAACGTAAATTAGCAAAAATGCGCCGCCGCCGTTCGTGCCGAGTTTATAAGGGAAGCCCCAGACATTTGCCATACCTACGGCAGAGCCCACGCAAGCGATGATAAAAGCCCAACGCGATGAGAATTTGTGTTTTGTCATAAAGCCATCCGTGCGAAAAATTTTCGTTATGGTAGCAAAAAGGAATTTAAGATTTATTTATGCGGAATTTTAAGGCGTGCCGACTTGATTACTTAGGAATTTTTAGAATTTAAAATTGCGAAGTTTTAAAGTAGGATTAGCGTAATTTTATGATCAAAATCGATAGAGTTAATTTTGCGATACTACGCGGCAAAATTTTATCTTTATAATTTTAGAATTTCTTCGTGAAATTCCACGCTTAGGCTTTGGCTTTAAAATCCGCTTAGCCCAGGCTTGTAGCAGGGCTTGATATTTAAGTTAGGCGAGAAATTTAGATTAATTGAAATTTTAAAATTCCGCAAAATTTTGAAATTTTTAAAATCTACGATCTCGCAAAATTTGAAAACAGGCTTATCAAGAAATTTTATCTAGCGCCGCTCTGGCAGAATTTTCGCGGTAGAATTTCACCTTTCGTTTGTAATATGAAGAGGACTTATAAATAGCACTTTTATGGCGCTCTACAAGGCGAGTGGCATTCCTGTGCCCGCTATTAGGGCATCTATACGGGAGCGGTGAATAAATTTTTACCCTAGATGGGAATTGAGAGCGTCGCAAGCGGCAACGCGCTTGAAATTTCCGGCGCGCAGCATCACAGAGCGAATTTTATTAACTCATACTTTGGCTTAGTTATTTTTCTCCGCTTCTTCATTTTCTTGCGGCTGCGCGACTGCTTTTTTGATCGCTTTTACGAGCGAAACTCTTGTGCCATCCATTCGCAGTACTTCGTAATCACAGTTTTCATCGCTTATTTTATCGCCGATTTCAGGTAGGCTGCCGAAGAGATTAAAGACGTAGCCGCCGATCGTTAGCTGTTCGGTCTCCTCATCAAAGTCGATGCCCATCACCTCCTCGACGCCTTCGATCTCGAAGCGGCCTCTAAACTCAAAGGTGTTCTCGTCGATACGTTTAAAATTTTGCGCATTCGCGTCGTGTTCATCGTTGATGTCGCCAAAAATTTCTTCTATGATGTCTTCCATCGTCAAAAATCCCGCCGTGCCGCCGTATTCGTCGATGACGAGCGCGGCAAAAATGCGCTGCTTATTCATCATCGGCAAAATTTTAGAGATCGGGCTGTTTTCAGGCACGATGATGAGTTTGCGCACGATTTTATCGAAGCTTTTATCTCCCTTTTGTTGGATGATGTCGCGGATGTGGATGAGACCTAGGACGTTATCCTTGCTGCCGTCGATATACGGAAAGCGCGTAAATTTCGACTGCAATACGGTTGCGTAGTTTTCATCGTAGCTTTTTTGCTTATTTAGGCAAACTAGATCGCGCCTCGGCGTCATTATCTCTTTGGCGACCGTATCGCTGAAATCGACGGCATTTTTGATAATCTCGGTCTCTAGGCTATCGAGCACACCGCCTTTTAGGCTCTCGCTCGCGATGATTTTGATCTCTTCGTCAGAAAGTGCAAGCTCGCTCTCTTTGGCGGGCTTTACGCCGATGATTTTAAGCGAAACGGCGGCGATGAAATCAAACGCCTTGATGATCGGAAAAAACATAATCCAAAAAATATGAAGCGGTCTAGAGATGAAAAGCACAATCTTCTCGGTTTTGGCAATAGCGATGGATTTTGGCACCAGCTCGCCAAGTACGACGTGAAATAGCGTAACGAGCGTAAAAGATATGACGAAGGCGATCGTATGTGCCGCCGCTCCGCCGCCTATGCCGATGGATCTTAGTGGCAGCTCGATCAGTCTTGATACCGCGGGCTCACCGATCCAGCCGAGGGCGAGCGAGCTTATCGTAATGCCTAGCTGTGTGGCGCTAAGATAGGTGTCAAGGGAGTTTGAAATTTTAAAAGCGAGCTTTGCGTTTGGAATTTTATCCTTGATAAGCTCTTCGAGGCGAGACTTTCTTACTTTGACGATTGAGAATTCCGAAAGAACAAAAAAAGCATTCATAAAGATGAATACAAAAGCTAAAACTAACATTAAAACCGAACTGTCCGTGTCCAAATTTCTTATCCTTTGAAATTTAAAAATAAATATTTATGATTATATCTAAAAACGCTTTAAAATCCAAAAGATATGGAAATGCCTCGCGCCCGTGCGTGGAATTTTGCGGTAATTTAGGATTTTACGCCACAGCAGGTCTTTGTCACGGCGAGATTCTATCGCGATAGAGCTTATGCGCTGCAGCGGATAATCCTAGCGCCGCGCGCAAGTCCATTAAGAAATTTAAATGCGATGATAAAACCTGCTACTTAAAAAACCTCAGCGCGCAAGCTCTTGCGAAATTTTAAATCGCAAGACTATCTATTTCTTGTGGCGGCCTCGTAAAGCGGCAAGACTTTCGGCATCACTTCTTTTAGATCGGCGATGCGATCATCGTTTGAAGGGTGCGTGGACATAAATTTAAGTGGATGGCTCTCATTTAGCTTATTCATCTTCTCCCAGACATTTATCGCCGCCCTTGGATCGTATCCTGCGCGCGCCATCAGCTCAACGCCCATCAGATCAGCCTCCGTCTCATGCGTGCGCGAAAACGGCAGCGTGAATGTGTATTGAGCCGCCATGTTCAAAGCCGCTGAGCCCAGATCTCCAAGCCCTGCTGCGGAGCTTGCTACAGCGATACCGACATCTTTCATCTGTTCAGTCGAGGCTCGCTCGCGACTGTGTTCGCGCAATGCGTGAGACATCTCGTGCCCCAAAATAGCAGCCAGCTCGGCATCGGTAAGCTTAAGCTTTTCGATGATGCCCGTATATACGACGATGCGACCGCCAGGCATACACCAAGCATTGATCGTAGGGTCGTTGATGACGTTTACCTGCCAGTTCCATTTCAGTGCGTCTTTACGAAATGCGCCGACTTGAGCGATTAGGCGCTTCGAGATGCCTCTAACGCGATCAGTTAGCTTTTTATCGGTATTTAGGGCATGCTTGGCGTTTGCTTGGGCGGTAATCTGCTTGTAGGCAAGCGCGGCACTTTGATCCATTTCAGCTTCGCTTACGGTGATGAATTGCGAGCGGTCGATGCCTACGGCGCCGCCTTGCGTGGTGCTCGCGCAGCCGGTAAAAATCATCATCGCAGCAAAGGATATTAAAAGAGCTAATTTTTTCATCTTTTCTCCTTGAAATTTTGCGGCGATTTTAGCGAAATTTGGTTAAATTTCTAGAATTTTATTTTGGATTGCTGGATTTTGCAGGCGCGATCTATTTGGAATTTGCCGTAAAATTTAAGGACGCCCGTCGCCTTTAAAATAGAATTGGGCTTTGTAATTTAGCGATAAAATTTAGCGGTGATTTCGCAGAATTTTATCGTGGCGTAAACGAGGCATTGCTGTGTAAAAGCAGTGATTTTATCCAAGCGCGGCGCTACATAAACAAAGCACCTCTGCGCCTAAATAAAGGCAGGGGGTGGGTACAGCTTTTAAATTTGCGTAGCGTAGACTACTATAAATGTGGCAGAATTTTATTTGTACTAAGCGCTCAGTTCGGGCGGATAGGAGCAATTTGAAATTTGCGCAATCAAATTACGCGATAAAATTGGCTTGGATATCGCTATGATTTGAGGTGAGTCGCGCTAATCTTTGCAACGTAAAATTCTAATTGTTAGCTTAGCGGCATCCCTTCACATCGCATCTTGCGCTACAATGAAATTTTGTTGTGGGAATTGAAATGATCGCAGAAATGTCAAACGCCGTAGGTGCTTTTTCGTAGAATTTATCTAGCGAAATTCCTTTTGTGCGCGTCGGGATAAAATTTCAAATTGCAAGTCGCACCGTATCATTTTGGACGGAATTTTAAAATTTTACGCGTTTAGAATTTTAAAATTCGGCTACGCAAATCTACGCGATGAAATTTCAAGCTTAAAATTCCGCGCCGGCTTTGGAATTTTATATGCGTCACGTCAGCTATAAAATCTTACACTTAGAATTTTATAGCTGCGGCAAGATTTGGTTGGGCCGGGGTCTCGCATCGCCGTAGGATTTTTGGCGGCACGGAATTTTGCAGCGCGCATCTAAATTTAGTTATGCAAAATTCGTAAAATTCTTTATCGGCATGGAATTTTACAGCGCCGTTAAAGCGCATAAAGAATTCTGCGCAGGCCTCGCAAACTCTAACGAAAGCTTCATTCTTTTAGGGCACGCGAGCTTTAAGGCATGCTAGTAAATTTTGCAGCGCAAAGCAGTGAGCGCTGAGTGTTTGTCGCTAGGGATTTTACCTCTGCAGCGCCCATTTAGTCCTTTTTGGACTTTAGCTTGGCGATCGTTTCTTTTGCGGCCTCGTAAGCCTTGGCGCTCATCTCGCGCGCCCTTTCGCTTACGTTTTTGGCGACGTCAGAGCTTTTTAGCTCGGCAAATTTTTGGCTCATCTTCTTTTCAAACTCGCTAAGCTCTTTTTTGATTGCGTCCAGTTTCTCGTCCAGATCGAGGTTTTCGATGATTTTGGCGCTTTTTTGACTTAGCTCTTGAGTGATTTCGCGCGCCTTGGCGCTCGCCTTTTTTGCGCGCTCGCCAAGCTCGATCTCGCCGATTTTGGCGCTTAGTTGCTCGGCAAGATCGCTTGAAATTTTTCTAAATTTAGCCAAATAGCCTCCGAATTCTTCATCGGCGATCTTGGCGATTTCGCTTTTAGCGGGCTCCTCCGAGCTTGCGACCGCATCGCTTAAAACCGCGCTAAATAGTTCGCTCATCTGCGAAATTTGAAGTCTTTCGTTCTCTAGGCTCTGTGCGTCGCTTGCTGGCGAGAAACTTAGCTCGTCGCGGTATCTTTCGGCAGCTTTATTTATGCCGTCGTAGCAGCCTAAAATCGCGCCTCTAATCAGCGCAGAGGCGGTATTTTTGCTCTCGTTTGCGACGAAAATCGCGCGATTTATGATGATTTTTGAAATTTCTTTTGTGCGGAATTTCGTGAATTCTCCGTCGCCGATAGCTGAAAATGCGATATTTTTCGCCGTCTCGTGCGCGGTATCCTCGATGTCGGTGCCGCTTTCGAGCACGCTTATGAAGGCTAGCTCGCTCGCTTCTTTAAGTACGTCCGCAAGCGGTAGTTTGCTCGCGATCGCTCGTTGTAGCGCCGAGCCTATGCGTTCTTTTAGCTCCGCTTCGCTTGCGTTTTGCAGCGCGGTATCCAGATCGTCGTAGCTGCGCAAAACAAGGGTTTTAATCGCCTTTTGTTTACAAGCGATCTTTTTGCGCAGATCGTCGTAGTCGTAGATGAGCTTGTAAAGAGCCTGCTCGTCCTCGTCGCACAGTGCCTTTTTTACCCCTTCGATTAGCGCTTCGGAGGAGGCATCCTTTAGTGCTCCTATTTCGTTAAGCTCGGCAGCAAAGCTTAAAATGAGCTCGGCGCTTTTAGCGCTTTTAGCATCTTCGCTAAGTCCGCGTAGAGCCTTCAGGCTCTGTTCAAAAGCTAAATTTTGCACGCAGGCCGCCAGCTCCTCGCCGCTGATTTGTGCAAGATCGGCGCCGAATTTTTTGATTATTGCTTCTTTCATTTCATCTCCTGTCACAATACATATTTAAAGTGGGCTTTTAGGCGCTCGAAAATTTCGTTTCGATGCAAGTCGCTTTTAACGAAAACGCTTACGTTGAAGCTCATATATTTGCCGCCGTTTGAAAAGCGCGAAAAGTCTATTTTGTAATTTTCGCCCTTTAAAATTTCATCGATCTGCTCGCGCTTTTGGGTGCTTGCATCCAGGATAATTTTATATTCCCAAAAGAGCGGATAGTCGATTTTTGGCTTTTCAGCTCCTAGTATACACGCCACTTTTGCCTCCTTCTTTGCGTTGCAGCACGATGTCGGTAATCTGCATCGATTTATCTATCGCTTTTAGCATATCATAAATCGTCAGTAACCCCACGCTCACGCCCGTTAGCGCTTCCATCTCGACGCCCGTTTTGCCCGTGATTTTTACAGTTACGAAAAGCTTAAATGCGCACTCGCTCGCAAGCTCCTCAATATCGGTTTTAATCGAAGTAATCGTAAGCGGATGGGTCATTGGTATTAGCTCACTCGTCTTTTTAGCGCCCATTATCGCGGCAACGACGGCGGTTTGAAGCACGGGGCCTTTTTTGGCCGTATTTTGCTTGACGGCGGCAAACGCCTCCGCGCTCATGCGGATGATACCGCTAGCGGTGGCTACGCGCTCGCTATCATCCTTAGCGCCGACATCCACCATACGTGGCATATTGTTTTCGTCGATATGTGAAAGCATAAAATTTCCTTGCAGTTTTTGGCGGGATTATAGCAGAATTTCGGGCATAAAAAAAGCCCGAGCTTTTAAACTCGGGCTTCATACAAAAAGGAGGTTTTATCTTGTCGGACGAGAACGATTATACTACCTAAACAGTAAATAGAAATAAAATATATCCTTTTTAGGCGAACTCTTTCGCGCTTAATTTATAGCCGTTTTTAAAAATTTAATGGCATGCTATGGCGCGCTGTGCGGGCATTTGAATGGACGGTAAAACAAAACGGAGTCAAAGAGCGACTAAATTTAAAGCGGACGTTAAAGAGCAAAGATAAAATTTAAAGCAGTTTGTGGTTATTTTGGCTCAATATGGACGATCAAAAGAGCGGAGCAGGGCGCTCTGCCGAGGCAGTATAAATAAGACGCCGCAAAAAAACGAGCTTAAATTTAGAGCAAGACGGCGTTTAAATTTAAGCTCGTTTTGCTTAAACTCAAGGGCTCGCGCGCAATGCAGCGTAAATTTAACCCTTCACGCGAGCGTTAAACGGCGCAGGCGCGGATTAAAATAGCGCGCGCAAATTTAAACATCGTCGCGCAAAATCCGGCCTGCGTTTGAAATTTAGCTCGTTTAAATTTTAAACGTTTTTAGCAGGCTGCCTAAGCTTAACCCCTTATTTTCGCCGTTTGCACCGCCTCCTAAAAGATC
>NZ_CALIMQ010000285.1 GCF_938045535.1 uncultured Campylobacter sp.
GACGCGTTTTCTTGCGGGATTTACTCATTTGGGGCATTAGATTTTGATATCGAGTTTGCCAGCACTATAGGCATCAAATTTAATTCCGTAAGCTGGGTAAATTCCGTAAAAATCGCGTTATGAAATTTAACTCAGCGGTTCGTATTTAAGTGCGGCAAGCCGATAAATTCCGCATCTTGACATACTGCCTAATTTCACTTTTCGGAGCCAAATTTTGTAAATAAATTTTTCATGTTCGCTGCCCTACTTGCATAAAATTCTATGTTCGCAGCACCAAAAATTCGCCCTAAATTTAAAGCACCGATTAATATTAATTTTTATATCATTACTAAATTTTTTAAGGAGAGAATTATGAAAAAGTTTTTATTGCTTCCGTTTGCTTTCGCGGCGCTTTTTGCGGCACCAAGCTGCGATAATGTCCAGCTCAAAGCGGCTGTGGAAGGTATCAATAAGAGTGCGCCGATGCGAGTCGACGAGATTCCACGTTAACGGGCGCTGAGTGCAAAGATGGCAGCTTTATCTACAACTACGAGCTAAATGACGGCATGGGGATGAAATTTGACAGTGTCGGAAATGATCAAAAAACCGTGATACAAAATGTCATAGATAGCCAAAATAAGCAAATTTTTTGCAACCAGATGAAGGTAATGCATCCGCTAATAAACAGCGCGATATGGAGCTATAAGATAAAAAGTGGCGAAGAATTTATAAGGGTAGAATTTAAGCCTAGCGACTGCAAGTAGGGCTTGTGAGGGATTTAAAATTTAGCGCGGCGTGAGCCTTTGCCTGCTCGCCCGCGCCGAATTCGCTTAAAATTTATCCGCTTCGCTTTCGATTTCGCCTGCGCAAAAGTAACATGCTAAAATCTCTGCTTGGCTTTTACTACGCCGCCGCATATAGCATGGCGCATATCAGCGTGTATTTCGCCGTCACAGAGCGCTAAAACGCGCAAGTCCTTTTTAAGCCACGATCTAATTTTGCATCAAATTCTGCCAGCGGCGTTTTTCATTAAAATTTCACTATTTCACGTGGAATTATATCTATGCGGCAGCGCAAACACCGCGTAAAGCTTTAACGCGAAATTCTATAAGTTACGGAATCTTATTTGAAATAGCATCGTAGATTTCGAGTCAGAATTTTATGATTTATTACTACACTGTGCCTGCGGCGATAAAGTCTTGTTAAATTTCGTTCTCGACCTGCTCGCAATAAAATTCTGCGTAAAGCATACGCTCGCTTGCGAGCTTACAGAGGCACCAGCCGCCAATGCACCGTCACACAAAACGCGGCTAATCAAATGCCTCGCTTGGGTTTTAAAATTCACCGCGCGCAGCTATTTTTATCAAGCTTTAGCTGTATTGGCGGCAAGCCCTCTATTTCGTAATTTAACACCATCGTTTTGCCGAGCTCCCGCAGACGCTGCGAGAATTCCGTGCTGCAAAAGCTGGCCTTCGCCTTGGCAAACAGCATCTCTTTTAAAATTTCCGCATCGCCCGCATCCAGCGCGCTAAGGTCTAAATTTGGCGAGCTATTTAGCGCGTAGTCGTATATGAAGCTACCCTCTTCGCATGCGGCGCCTTTTAAAATCGTAGCATCGTCGATCCTGCGTGGTGCGCCCTCGTTTATCCGCGCTAGCGCATCTCGCACCTGTTTGCTTTCGCAGAAATTTCGCTCTAGCTCGCCGCGTTTTTTCTCCGCATAAAATTCCATCGCTACGTTTGCCAAAATTCCGATTCCAAAAAGCACTAGCAAAATTTTAATCGGCTTATTTAGCCGCGCGCTTAAACTTCGCGCATCCATCATCGCGCCCTTTCGCAGCACAGCAGCGTGTGTCCGACGCCCAGCCCGTCGTGAATTTGTGAAATTTTAAGTCCCGCGTGCTGAGCAAATTTAATCATATCGTCCGAGTGATAAATTTTGCTATTGCCGTTTGCCATCGCGGCGAAATACACGCTGATCTGCGTCATGCTATACGCGGCGGTTTCGTAGCGCTGCCTGTCCCAAAACGGCTCCAAAATATAAAGCCGCGCCTGCTCGCTCATCGACTCCGCTGCACGCGAGAGGATGCTTACGATCTGCTCCTCTGCAAAGCAGTCCAAAAACTGACTTAGCCAGATCGCATCAAAGCCGCGCGGAAAGCGCGTAGCGGGATCTATCAGATCGGCTGCAAGCCCGTCTATGCGCTCTGCGCTCTGCGCGCCTGCGACGGCGTCTTTCATCATCGAAATTTGCCCCACAAGATCCATTATCGTGACGCGCACATTTTCATCGTAGCCTACGCACCGCTTAGCAAAGCGCCCCGTGTTGCCGCCTACGTCTAAAATTTTATCCGTCTTGCGCGAGAAAATGATCTTTAGCGCGGGCTCAAACGCCAAATCCGAATAAAAATGATCAAACGCGAGCCAGCTCTTGCGCACGTGCGGCGGCAGATGCGAAAGCGCCTCGTAGATCGTAGCCCACTGCCCAAAAACCTTTAGCCCCTCTGGTTTGCCCGATTTTAGCGTCTCTTCGAGCCTAAAGAGCCCCTCGTAGCACACGTCATGGATAAAGTCCATATCAACGTCCACCATCTCGTCGGTGAGTAGAAAATACCCCGCCTTGCTAAGCCGAAATTTCTCGCCGCACAGCAGCACCGTGCCGATGCTAAGCGAACTTTCCAAAAGCAGCTTTACGGCGTATTCGCTAAGCGAGAGCTTCTTCGCGATCTCACTTATGCTTAGCCCGCCCTCCACCTCATGAAGCGCGCTTAAAATTCCAAATTTTTTCATCAGCCTACTTACCTGAAAAACTACAGGTGCAAAGGCGATCTCATTCGCCGTCCGCTGCGCCTCGCCCGCGCTTTGACGCTCGGCGCCGTAACGATCTAAAAGCTGTTTGGGAAGTTTCATTTTTGATCCTGCTTATGTAAATTTCGCAAAATTTTAGCAAAAAATTCTAACTTTTCTTGCGCCCGCTAAGAATTCACGCGTATCTTAGAATTTTGCGATGAATTTTTAAAATTCCGTCTTAAAATTTATAGAATTTTAGTTAAAATCCTTTCATCAAAATTTCGCGTAAAAGCTCTGCGAAAATGTCAAATTTAGGAGAATCCTTGAAGCTTCAAATGTCCTTGATGTCGGTTGCCTGCGTCGTAATCATCTTGGCCGGTCTTAAAGCCGCGCAGGCTATCGTCGTGCCATTTTTGCTAGCTATTTTCATCACGGTGCTCGTCTCGCCGCTGGTGCTTTATGTCCAAAAGATCCGCGTCGGGCGTGTTTTTAGCTTCCTCATCATTACTTTCGCTTTCGTAGCGATTATAGTGTTTTTCGGTGCGGTCATCTTTGATGCGATCAAGGAATTTTCAGCGCGCCTGCCCGAGCTTCAAGCAAAATTTGAAGAGGTGCTAGGAGGCGTGAGCGCGAAGCTCTCTCGATTTGGCATAGAGCTTAACGCCACAAGCCTAGGCATCGATCCGAGCGAAGCCGCCGCGCAGCTATCTGCACTACTGCGCAAAACAGGCTCTATAGTCTCGACGGGATTTTTCATTTTTATAATGGTTTCATTTATGGTCTTTGAAAGCTCCGTGATCGACGAGAAAATCCGCTATTTTTCGCAAAGTAGCCGCGCTACGCACACTTTTGTGAAGAAATTTGCCTCCAGCCTCAAAAAATATCTGCTAATCAAAACTATCGCTTCAGCTTGCACCGGTGCGCTCATCGGGCTTGGGCTGTGGACGCTTGGTGTTCCATATGCTGCGCTGTGGGGGATTTTAGCTTTCGTGCTAAATTTCATCCCCACCATTGGCTCGATCGTAGCGGTCTTTCCAACACTTTTCGTGACATTAGCTACGATGGATATAAGCTCTAGCATCTGGACTATCGCAATCTATTTAGTTGTAAACGTAGCGATCGGAAATATCATCGAGCCGCGATTTTTAGGGCAAGGGCTCGGGCTTTCTACAATCAGCGTGCTTGCAGGGCTACTATTGTGGGGCTTCGTGCTTGGTATCGGCGGGCTATTTTTGGCTGTGCCGCTTACTATGAGCTTGCAAATCGCGCTTGCCTCAAACGACAAAACACGCTTCATCGCGACTCTATTAAGCAACAAGGTCGAAAGATAAAGCGAAATTCCGCGGAATTTTAAAATTCTATAAATTTTAGCTTGAGCGCGCTCAAGAGTATTTTTGTCTCTTTTAGATAAAATCTGCTCCAAAGGATCAAAGATGACGAGCGAAAAATTTATTTACGAAGTAAATACGGTGACGAAATTTATCCAAATTTACTGCGATGGCAAGCATGCGGATGCGCCTAAAAAAGATGGCGCTGTGCTTCATAACTACAAAGACGATAAGGGGCTAGTGCAGACGCACTTTCATCTCTGTAGCGACTGCGAGCGAATGCTACGCTATGCCTATGCGCGTCTTGGTGCCTGCCCACATACCGAAAAGCCGCGTTGTCACCACTGCCCGCATCCGTGCTACGAGCGTGAAATGTGGGTCAATATGGCTAAGATGATGAAATATAGCGGCATGAAGCTTGGGCTTACGAAGATCAAAAAGCTTTTTTCGTTTAAAAAAAGCTAACTTGTGCCGGCAATTTAGCTTGAGTTTGCGGGTAAAATTTATCTTTGCAAGCTCGCTTCATCTTTATGCAAAAAAGTATAAAAAAGTAGCGTGAGAACAAGCGCAAAAAAGATATAAAATAAATCAAAATGCTAAATTTTAGCGCGTAAATTCTGCCTCGCAAACGCAAATCCTCCGCAATCCTTGATAATAAATAATTAAATTTGAGTTTATAGTTTTAAGTTAGAATTGTTCCCAATCAAAGGAGAAAATATGAAGGTTATTACTATCGCGATCGTTAACGGCAAGGTCGTAAACGAAAAGGAGCTGATCGCAGGCATCATCGACTACGACGATTTTACCGCAGTCGCCGAGCAGCTCCGCAAAGCGCTGAAATCCTCTTATTTTACGGCCAACGAGCATGCTAGAATTTATAAAAAGATTAGCGCCGAGACAGGCTTTAGACGCGTGCGATTCGACTACAAACCGTATAAAGATAAAATTTCAAACCTCATCGCCCAAGGCTACACCGTCAAGGCGATCTTAAAAAAGATCGGCGAGGAGGACGAAGCGTTTAAAAGCGCCGTCACCGCCGCAGGGCTTACGCACTTTATCTCCGTGACGTTCAAAGACGAAAAAACAAGACTTCGCGCAACCGCCAAAAAAAGCGAGGATTTCTTATACGCGTATCGCTTCGAGATCAAAAAAATGCACTTCCAAGGCGTTAGCAATAAAGAAATTTTAAAGTATATGAAATCTCACTACGAAAAGGATTTTGCAAAAGTAAGCGAGCGCGATCTTGCCGCTTTTATCGAGGCAAACGCCGTGCTTGATACCGACCGCAAACTCTCGCTGTATAAAAAGCCGAGCCTTTATGATCCGCATTTTAGCGAGATTATGAAGCTTTACGCAAGCGGGATGCGCGTCTATGACATCTGGAAGACGCTTAAAGCCAAATACCCCGAGCTAGCCAAGCTTCAGGCGCCGAGCCTTTATCAGTTCATCGCAAATAACGCCCTTGGCAAAGCCAAATATATGCAAAAAGACTGATATGTTCGCACTTTTTGTAAATTTTACTTTCAAATTTAAAATTTCGCCGCGATAAAGATCGATGAAAGCCGGTGAAATTTCGATGAAAACCTGCGTCATTCTCTGCGGCGGCAAAAGCTCGCGTTTCGGCAGCGACAAAACGCTATTTCCATTTCGCGGGCATCCCAGCATGACGCACTTTCTTTTCTCGCGCTTAAGCCGCGAGTTTGAGCGGGTTTTCGCCTGTGCCAAAAGCCCTAAATTTAACCCGCCGCTTCCTATGATCTACGACGAATTTGAGGAATTTTCGCCGATGGGCGCGCTGTATTCGGCGCTGAAACCATTTAGCGGCGAGCGCATTTTTATCATCCCCGCCGATATGCCATTTGTAGAAATTTCCAGCATTCGCGCTCTTAGCGAGCAGGAGGGGCAAATTTGCGTGGCGGGCGACGAAGCACATAGACACAGCCTGTGCGGATTTTTTGACGCAGCTCTCGCGCCGCGCGCGCTTGAGCTCTACCGCGCAGGAGAGCATAAGATCGGCGCGCTCATCGGATCTGCAAATTCCAAAGTGCTAAATTTCAAAAACAAAGAGCAGTTTTTAAATATAAATTATCAAAACGATTTAAAGGGCGCAGATGAAATTTAAAGCTTTAGCACTCGCGCTTTGCGCCATGAGTCTAGCCGCGCAAGATCTGACCGAGCTGTACGCAAAGGCCGGCGAATACGAGGCCAGGGGCGATTACAAAAATGCGATGATCTATTACAAAAAGATCGCCGCGGCAAGTCTAGCGGAAAGGGGCGAAAAGTCGCGCCGAAAAGTCGCAGAAAATTCTACCTCGTCCGTAGAAAACCGCGCTTCGCACGATGATGCCGCCGTTTTACACTCCGCCAAACCGCAAAATTCCGCCGCAGCGGAACCCGTCGCGCTGGATTCTGCTGCGTCAAATTTCTCAGACGCAGACTCTGCGTCAAATTTAGCATCGAATTCCGCCTCGATCTCGCAAAATTCCGCCGCGCCGGATTCCGCGCCGCAAGGCGAGCAAAATGGCCGAAATTTTGGATTTTTGGGACTTAAATACTACGAGCCGATCTATATGCTTTTCACCCACGATTTCAGCAAAAAACCCGATCGCAAGGCAGATGAGCTGCATTTTGAGTTTAGCTTCGAGCGCCCGATCACCTACGACGCGCTGGGGCTTGGAGAAAAAATTTCATTTGCTTACGCGCAAAATTCCTGGTGGCAGATCACGCAGGATAGCGCCCCTTTCCGCGAGAGTAACTACCGCCCCGAGCTCTACGTTAGCGCACCGGTACCGTTTGCGGACGAGCTAAAGATCGGCGCCATGCACGAATCAAACGGCAAAGGCGGCGAGGAATCGCGCTCGTGGAATAGGCTCTACGCGCAAAGTACCTGGAGCGCGGACGGATTTTCGATCACCCCCAGAGCATGGTATGCGTTTTGGCTGGACCGCACGAACGAGGACATCGCGGATTATATGGGCTACGGCGATCTGCGCGCATCATACACCTTCGGCAAGCAGCGACTTAGCGCTCTATGGCGAAATAACCTGCATTTTGATGGCAGTAACCGCGGCGCGATCGAGCTAAACTACAGCTTCCCGATCTTTAATAGCGGATTTTACGGCTATCTGCGCTACTTCAATGGCTACGGCGAAAGCCTCGCAGACTACAAACGCAGCGTCAATAAGATCGGCATCGGGCTTTCTTTCGTAGAATTTTAAAAGGCGAGCTTATATTAAAAGCCTGAAATTCTGCGGCGAAATTTTATCCGCACAAAATATAAAATTCGCAGCTCTTTACTCTGCACCGCGAAATTTTAAAAAGCAAAATTTAGCGGCGCAAATCGCCTTAAATTTTGCGGACGGAATTTCGTCTATCGTACCAAATCCCCGCAGGTAGAATTTCTTAGAAATTAATATTCTTTTAGCTAAAATTACGGATTAAATTTCATCAAAGGATCAAGAAATGGCACAAATTCAAGAGGCCGAGCTCATCTGGAAAGACGGCAAGCTAATCCCATGGGCAGAGGCCACTACCCACGTTTTGACGCACTCTTTGCACTATGGAAACGCCGTATTTGAGGGCGTACGCGCTTATAAAACCGACAAAGGCTACGCGATTTTCCGCTTGGATGAGCACACTCGTAGGCTTGAAATTTCGGCAAAACTCTGCCTAATCAAGCTTCCGTTTAGCTTCGAGCAGCTCCGTAAGGCTCAGATCGACGTCGTCGCGAAAAACCGCTTCGATCAGACCGTCTATATTCGCCCGCTTGCGTACTTCGGCTACGGCTCGATGGGCGTTTCGTCTACGAACTGCCCGGTAAACGTCATCGTCGCAGCGTGGCAATGGGGCGCATATATGGGCGAAGAGGCGCTACGCAAAGGCATCAAAGCCAAAATTTCATCGTGGATGAAGCCGGCGCAATTTTCGATGATGGCAAAAGCCAAAGCAAGCGCGAATTATTTCAACTCGCAGATGGCAAATTTCGAAGCGGTCGATGCGGGATACGATGAGGCGATACTGCTCGATCCGCAAGGCTTCGTCGCAGAGGGGCCGGGCGAGTGCTTATTTATCGTAAAAGATGGGCTCATCATCACTCCGCCGAACGACACCAGCCTGGAGAGCATCACTCAAAACTCGGTCATCGAAATCGCGCGCAGCCTGGGCTACGAAGTCCGCAGAGAGCGTATCGCTCGCGATCAGCTCTATGCGGCGGACGAGGCGTTTTTCACCGGCACCGCCGCGGAGGTCACGCCGATTAGCAATATCGACGGCAGGATCATTGGTAAGGGCGAGATGGGCGAGATCACGAGCCGCTTGCAAAAAACGTATTTCGCGGTAGTCACGGGCAAAGACCCTAAATTTGAGCACTGGCTCACTTACGTTAAATAAGGACGCGCATGCCTGCGGATTTGAATGATTATTTTAATAAGAAAAATAGCGACAAAAAAGGCGGGAATTTAAATTTTAAAATTCCTAATTTCGGAGGGATGGGCAAGTTTAGCGGCGTGCTTTACGTGATAATCGCGCTAATCGCGCTGCTCGTGATCTCAAAACCCTTCGTCACGATCCAATCCGGCGAAGTGGGGATCAAGTCAAATTTAGGCAAATACGATCCGACGCCTCTTGGCGCGGGACTTCACTTTTTCGTGCCGTTCATACAAGACGTATTCGTCGTAGATACTCGCACACGTATCATAAACTATACCAGCAGCGAAGATATGAGCGCGGGTATCGCTACTAAAAGCGGCACCGCGGGCGGCATCATTAGTAAAAACTCGCTTTCGGTGCTAGACTCGCGAAATTTGCCCGTCAGCATCGACATCACCGTGCAATACAGGCTCAATGAAGCCACGGCGCCCAACACGATCGCCGAGTGGGGCTTTTTGTGGGAGGATAAGATCATCGATCCGCGCGTAAAGGATGTCGTGCGTAGCGTCATCGGCAACTATGCCGCCGAAGAGCTGCCTACCAAACGCGATGAGATCGCTAAAGCAATCGATGACGGCATCCGCAAAAATATCGAAGCGCTGGCGAATTCACCCGTAGATCTGCTAGCCGTGCAGCTTCGCGAGATCATCCTGCCGGCGAAGGTAAAGGAGCAGATCGAGCGCGTGCAGATCGCCAAGCAGGAGGCTGAGCGCACCAAATACGAGGTCGAGCGCGCAAATCAAGAGGCGCTTAAAAAGGCCGCTCTTGCCAAAGGTAACGCAGACGCCGTCAAAATCGAGGCTCAAGGCCGCGCCGATGCCGCTAAGATCGAGGCTGACGCGCAAGCCTACGCCAACAAAGAGGTCGCAAAGAGCTTGGACGCAAATCTTTTAAGCCTCAAGCAGATCGAGACGCAGGCTAAATTTAACGAGGCGTTGCGCGAAAACAGCGACGCGAAAATTTTCCTAACGCCGGGCGGCGCGGTGCCTAATATCTGGGTCGATACGAAAGATAAGGCAAAGCAAAGCGCCATCGAGCGGGAAAATTAAAATTTCAGGCGGTTATGCGCCCCGATTTTGCGAACTAAATTTAATAGCAGGTTACTCCAGGCGCATAAGCTTAACTCGCGATTTCGCAAGTTAAGCTTATGCGGCGAGTGAAAGCTCGTGACGAGCAGAACTCGCGCTCGTCGCAGCTTAAGTCTAGCGGTCGCTTAAATTTAGCCGCTAGGTTTACTCTTTAAATTTACTAGGCGCGCCGCTTCGTAAATTTTATAACTAAAATTCCGTATGCGGCAGCTAAATTTAAAGCCTGCGCGACTTCGCAAACTAAGGATCAAAGATGAAGGTAGATTGGCAAAAATTAGGCGGGCTGCTCCCTGCGATCGTACAGGACGCGGGTGACGGCGCGGTTTTGATGCTCGCGTATATGAACGAAGAGGCATTAAATTTAACGCTGCGTACCGGCTACGCGCACTACTTCTCGCGCAGCAAGGGGCGCATCTGGAAAAAGGGCGAGAGCAGCGGGCACGTTCAGCTCGTGCGAGAGGCGTTTTTGGACTGCGATAACGATACGTTGCTACTTAAAGTCGAGCAATGCGGCGGATCCGCCTGCCACACGGGCTCGCGAAGCTGTTTTTTCAAAGAGATTTCGCTGCAAAAAGACGATGAAAATTTCGAGAGTTTGAACGCTTGCGGCTCGATAAATTTTGCAGAGCACGGCTCTGCAGCCTCTCTCGCGCAGAAAAATTCCGCGAATTCCCGCGCAGGGCAAAATTTTATGCCTCAAAATTCCACTGCCTATTGCGATCGGCAAAGCTCTGCGACACAAAATTTTACGGCGGCAAATTTCATCGCGACGAATTCCGCCGCAGAGCACAGCGAGCAAAATTTAGACGCCGTCTCGCAAAATTCTACGCTCGAAAACTCCGCAGAAAAAAGCCCGTACGGCATTTTGGACAAAATTTATCACGTCTGCTTGGATCGCAAGCTAAACGGTGAGTCCGCGCTCTCTTACGTCGCCTCGCTCT
>NZ_CALIMQ010000286.1 GCF_938045535.1 uncultured Campylobacter sp.
GATTAAGTTGGGTTTAACTAAAATCAAAGCCAGAATTTGAGTGCGAAGCTTACATTAAATTTTTTGCAAAATCCATTCGCAGACTCAAAAGATATTGCGAAATTACATAAAATTTGACTGCGGTGAAATATTCCCATACATTGTGTTGATACAAACCGAAAATGAATAAAACACAATTACTCGAGGTAGCAAAATTTTCCCATACGTCGTTAATACCGAACATTGACAAATCAGATCAAGTACTATGGGCAAAGTGAAATATTCCCATACATTGTTAGTTCGGCACAGGCTATTGCTAGACCAGAGTAGAAATATGCGAAATTTAACTCCGCCTATCGTTTGAACACTTAGAAAGCGTCTTGCTCTCCAGCTAAATAGCGCGGACATTTATATCGCGTGCTGTTTAAAAAGCGAATTAATTGGAATTTTAAATCTCGAGCGCGAATTCGCTTAAATATTTGTAAAAATAGCGCATCAAAACTAGGTAAAATTTCGCTCCGTCGCGCCTAAAATTTCGATGAAATTTCGCGTATCAGCTCAACTGCCCCTTTTGCGTCCGCGCATACGAGCTCAAAATGCGCCCGTAGCTCCGAGGCGCTGCCGTAGCCGCAGCTTACGCCCACGCTTCGCACCGCTGCCGACTTTGCCGAAATGGCGTCAAGCGACGTATCGCCGATCATAAAGATATTTTGACTAACAGAAAGCAGGATTTCGTCACTGCAAATTTTGTCATAACAAGGAGTGGAATTTAGCTCATGCGCATCATAAATTTTACCGCCGCGCGCACCGCTTTTATAGCTCTCGCCCTCGATGCCGATACCGCTCTTTTGGCTCTTATCGCCAGCCTCATGTCTATCGCTCTTTACTTCGCTTAAATTTTTAAACGAAATTCTATCAGAATTTTGACTCGCGATGCTGCTTAAATTTTGCTCGTAAACTTTGCTAGGATCAGGATCAAGCGCAAGAATACTCGGTAGATCGGATGGCGGAATTTCACTCAAAATCGTACTCCTGTTAGTAGCACTTGTATTTTTATCGGCAGTCGCATCGTGAGTTTTACCGCGAGCCGCATGCGGGCTTTGGCTAGCGGTCGCGCCGCAAATTCCTAAATTTTCGAGCGCCTTTAAGATCGGTTCGGCGCTTGGTTTGGGATCTCGCACGTCCTCTCGCCCGACAATGGTGCCGAAAAATTCCGCGATACCCAGATGCTGCAATAAAATTTTAGAAAATTTCGACGTTTTAGTGGTTACGACGCCTAAATTTGCAAACTCGCTCGCCGCACGAACCGCCTCATACGCACCGCTTAGCAAAACGGTCTGGTCCAAAAATATCTGCGCGTATCGCTGTTTGTAGGCGAGCACGAAATTCTGCACATCGCGCGTCACACCTAGACGTTCAAACATAACTTCTAACGGATACCCGATAAGCCTTTTAATCGCTTCGTCGCTAGGCTCTGCAGTGCCCAAATGCGCAAACGCGTAGTGAAAGCCGTCCAGTATCGCGGGCGTGGAGTCTATGAGCGTGCCGTCCAGATCGAAAAGCAGTGTAATTTGGAATTTTGGCATTTTAAAATTTAATTTGGATATAAAAAAAGCGGAGCCGAAGCTCCGCTTATGTGGATCTAGAAAAGATTATTTTCTAAATTTAGCATCAACGCGTCTATTTTGAGCGCGGCCTGCTTTAGTAGCGTTTGTAGCGATAGGCTTAGTCTCGCCGTATCCTACAGTGGTGATTCTGCTAGCATCTACGCCGAAGCTCTTAAGCGCACCTCCAACTGCAGCAGCTCTGCGCTCGGAAAGCTTTTGATTATATGCATTCGAGCCGGTGCTATCGGTGTGACCCTCTAGAATTACTTTGTAATCAGGGTGAGCTACTAGCACGTCGCTTACGTTTTTGATCTGGTTCATAAACTCAGGAGAAATTTTTGAGCTATCTGTAGCGAAATTTACGCCCAAATTTAATCTAATAACCTTCTCGCAACCATATTCATCTACAACTACGCCAGCAGGCGTGCCTGGGCATCTATCGACATTATCGCATACGCCGTCGTTATCTGCGTCTTTGCAGCCTGTAGGAGCCGGAGCGGCAGCTGGGGCTGCGTCAGCATATCTCTTGCCAAAATCAACGGCAAAGCCTAGAGTATAGAATAATACGTGGTTGCCGTCGTCAAATCTGATAGCATCGCGTGCTTCAAGTTTTGTAGCAAAGTTGTCGGTGATATAGTATTTTAGACCCAAGCCGTATTGACCGAAGCCGCTATCTTGATCACCATCGTTGTAAACGTCTTTAGTGTAATCCATATAGCCAAGACCTAGTAAGCCGTATAATTTGAAATTATCGGTGAAATTTACCAAGTCTTTTACAGCATTGATGTGGTAGTATCTAGCGCTAGGCTTAGCATTGCCGGCTCTGTAAGCTAGATCCTCTACACCAATATGGCGAGAGTAATCGAAACCTGCTTCTAATTGATCAATGAATGAATTCTGTAGGTTTTTAGCAAGGCGTAGACCGAACATAAAATTCGAATCCAAATCCATATTTCCCTCATGAGTCATTCCGCCAACAGTAGGGGTAATCTCCCAGTGATAATCAGCATCGCTAGCGAGCAACGCACTAGATGCACATAAGCTTAATGCAAGTAGAACTTTCTTCATTAAACATCCTTTCAAATAAAGTTGTAATTCGATATTACCATAAAATTTTTAAAGAATTTACAAATTCGCGACAATTTCGCCACAAATTTGTAAAAAACATTATCTCTTAGAGAACTGCGGACTTCTACGCGCTTTGCGGCGACCGAATTTCTTTCGCTCGACCACGCGACTATCGCGAGTTAGCAGACCTTTTGGCTTAAGAGCCGCTCTAAAATCTTTATCCATCGCGGCAAGCGCTTTTGAAATTCCGTGCTTTAGCGCATCCGCTTGAGCCGAATATCCGCCGCCTAAAGTCTGTGCGGTGATATCCATTGAGGTCTCTTGTTTAGTAGCCAAAAGCGGCTGAACAACCCTTAGTTTGATCGCTTCGTGACCGCCTAGCCAAGTGTTTAGATCCATACCATTTACTACGATCTTGCCGCTTCCAGGTTTTACCCAAACCTTAGCTACGGCAGTTTTTCTCTTTCCGGTTGCATAAATTGTCGCCATGATTATTTTCCTTTTTTAGTTGTTTGCGCAGTATGAGGGTGCTCGCCGCCTTCATATACGAATAGCTTTTTGATCATCGCCTTGCCGAGCTTCGTCTTAGGAAGCATACCGCGAACCGCAAGTCTATAGAGCTTTGCGGGGTTGTTTTTAAGCAGGTCTTGGAATTTCACGCTCTTTACGCTTCCGAAATAGCCCGAGTAGCTGTGATAAAGTTTGTCGTCGCCTTTGTTATTGCCGGTAAATACGGCTTTTGAAGCGTTGATGATAACGACGTAGTCTCCGCAATCCACGTTTGGAGTATAGCTTGGTTTGTGTTTGCCGCGTAGCAATACGGCGACTTCGGTAAGCATTCTACCGAATCTTTTGTCGGTCGCGTCGATAACGACCCAGTCGCGCTTAACTTCGCTAGGCTTTGTAATTTCTGTCATGGTTTCCGCCTTATTAAAATTTGAGCTGTGATTATATAGAAATATCCTTACGTATAGCTTAATTTAAGCTATATTTAATCTATCTGCGCTCAAATTTCATCTAAATTTTAAAATTTCATCTCTCCTCATTCACTTCGATCAGCCTAGCGCCCGCAGCTTCCAGCACCAGCACGAAGGCACGCACCCGCGCATTCGGATAAAACCCGCGGATCACGCTTTTATACCGCGCCACTTGCGCTTTGTTTTGCGCGAGGTATTTTTCGGAGCTTTTGTAATCAAAAAGTAAAATTTCATCCTGCCCAAAGCACGCCAGATCCACGCGCAAAAGCTCACCCTCCGCGCTTTTGATCGGCATCTCTTTATAAGCTTGAGCGCCCTTTATTAGAGCTAAAAATTCCTCGTTTTTGCTTAGACCAAGCGCTCGCGCCGCGATGTTTTCAAAATCCGCATCGTTTAAAAATTTAGCGTAGCAGCCTCTTGCCAGGCTTACTCCTCGCAAAATTTCATCCGGCCCAAAGCCTTCGCTCATCTCCAGAGCATAGTGCAGCGCCTCGCCGAAATATATCGCGCTTAGCGCTTCCGTTTCGCCGCCGCCTGCTTTTTCTTGCGCGCCTTGAGGCTCGCCCGCTACTAGCGCGATCTTTTTTCGCGACGACTGCTCTTCTGATTTTACGGAGCTTGGGATTGCGTAGCCGTATTGAAAATCCGGGATATCCAGCCACTCCACGACGCCCGCGCCCTTGGTCTTTTTAGCGTAAGGCGAAAAAAAGCTATAATTGTATTGATCTATTTTTTCCTCGGAGCGTTTTACGATGATGAGCGAGCGTTCAGCGCGTGTAAATGCTACGTAGAGCTTGTTTATGTCCTCTTCATGCGCAGAGCGATCGTTTTCATCCATTAATGCTGCAAATTCCGCATCCAGGCTCTTTCTACTCGCAAATTTATAAAAAATTCTCCACTTATGCGTAGTAAAATCATAGTCCGTCGCGAGCTTTGAGCTCTCGCCCCGGTCTTTTCCTCCGATGCGGTCGCAGACGATTACATGCGGAAACTGAAGCCCCTTGGACTTATGCACGGTCATAATTTTAATGCCGCTTTGTTCCTTGGCAAATACCTCCGTTTCGTCGTTTGCAAACAGATACTCGCTAAAACTATTAAATTTTGCCAGCGTCTCGAAAAACAGCAGTAGATCTGGATCGACGAAATTTAATTTCAGTGAGCTAGCGATAAATTCTGCCGTTTTTTGCGCATTTTTATGCAGATCGACCGCTATTTTTTTAAGCCGCCTACCTAAAATCGCTTCGGCGTTTCGCAAATAAATTTCATCGCCACCTACGCAAAATTTCGCGTATTGAATTACGGCATTTATCTGCTCGCTGCAACGCAGAGCCTTATTTGAGCCGCTGCAAACCTCGCAAAATTCCGATAGCATCTCTTTTAGCGCGCTTACATGCTCGTTTTTCCAGCATAAAATCGCAATATCATCAGCTTTCACGCCACACTCCTCAATAAGCCTGCGCGCTTGCTCCACAGCCCCCTTTAGCACGTCGTCGTATGAAAACGCTGCTACGTAGCCGTAATCGTCGCTTTGCACCTCAAATAGCGGCATTCGCGGATGAGAAAGCGGATAGTCCTTGATTTTTTGCAGCACCGAAGCAGGCAGATCGCTATCTAGCTTATTTGCCGCGATTTGATCTTCATAAGACACAAATTTATCGCGCAAGATCTCATTTACAAATTTTACGATAAGTTTTAAACTGCGATAATTGCGCGGCAGGCTCTGCGTTTTGATTTGACTAAACTGCTCGCGCAAAATATCAAAAATTTTTCTCTCCGCGCCGCGAAATTTATAGATGCTCTGTTTTTTATCGCCTACGTAAAAAAAGCTGCCACAGCGCTCTTCCGCCCCTTTACCAGCAAGCGCTTCAGAGATTAGCGGCAGCATGATTTCATACTGGCAAATGTCGGTATCTTGGAATTCGTCAATTAAAATATGCGTGATTTTAGAATCGAGCCTGAAATACAAAAGCTCGCGATTGCCCTGCAACGCCTCTGCGCTTGGATTTAGCAGCGAGTGCACGGCTGCAGTGACATCACCGAATGTAAGCTTGCCACTTTTGCGCTGCACCGATTTAAGCGCTTCGGCATAAATTCTAATTAGTCCTGCCAGCTTAGCCGCATATATCGCATCCATCCACGCTATTTCGCGAGCTATGGCGTCTTTCAGCCTTGCTAGCTCGCCGTCAAGATGCGAAATTTTTTTAAGCTGCGAACGCGGATAATCGAAACTGCCATTGGCAAGAGCCGAAAGAATGAAACCAGAGGATAATTTTGACAGATCACTAACAGGGCTTAGCCCATTTACGGCTCCAGCGCTTACGCCCGCATCTCTCGCCGCTTTTTGCAAGCAGGATAAAATTTCATTTATCTCTGCTAGCGCGGAGCTTGCGGGAAGCGTGGGCGGATTTATGCTTATATCGCCTCTCCAAATGCTTTGTAAGCTATTTAAAAACTCGTTCTTTGTCATTCCTGAGTCGCTTACATAATCCACGACCTCTCTTAGTAGCGCTTCGTTTTTACAAATCGCGCCTAAAAACGCCGCCTGCTGCACACCCAAAATCCCTTCATCGTTTTCAAAGCTTGGGTCAATGCCGCTGTTTAGCGCAAACGAGCGCAGAGCTTTTGCAAAAAACGCATCGAAGGTAAAAATATTTAAACTTTCGCTTAAAAATTTTGGGCTCAGCCGCTCTTGAGCTGCCAAAACCTCATCCGCGCTTAGCCCCAAATCAGCGCAAATTTGCTCCAGCTCGGGGCTTGGCACAAGGGCGCCGTCGCGCACGACAAGCAAATTTTGAAATTTCTCTACGATACGCGTTTTCATCTCAGCAGCAGCTTTTTTGGTAAAGGTAAGAGCTAAAATTTCATTGATCGGCTCGCCTTTTAGCACCAGCTCGATGAACCTGACCGCGAGATTGAAGGTCTTGCCGCTGCCTGCGCTTGCTTCAAGCGCCAGATAATTTTCAAATTTTGCCATCGATCTGCCCCTTGCAAATGATTTTATAATCGCAGTATTCGCAGCTTTGCACCACTTCCGTGCGCGTAAAAGCAACCTCGCTTGCAAATTCCTTGCCGATAGAGCTTAGCGTCTCGCGCAGATTTTCTAAGCTAGGCGTTTTGTCACCAGGAGCCGCAAACGCGCAGTCTTTTAGCGACAGATAGGCGCATTCGCACTCCTGAGCCAAAAGTGCGCGATAAAACGTAAGCTGGAATTTTTCCATATGTTTTTTAGCTGAACCACGTTTGTAATCGATGATAAACTTCCGCCCTGCCTTGTCTTCGTCAATGCGGTCGATCCGCCCGCTTAGCCGCACTCCGTCAAGCTCGCCTTTTAGCGATACTTCACTGCCGCTAAAGCTCCAAATTTGCTCATGCTCTTCTAAAAGCCTAGCTAGCTTTTCTACAGCTTTTAGCTCAAGCTCTGCATCAAAGCGCGCGATGCCCGCTTCTCGCGCAAGCTGCGAATAAATAGGGCGAAATTTTTCCATGCTAAATTTCATCCCTGCTCGCTCATATAAACGCTGAAAACTCGTATGTAAAATTTTACCTAAAAGCGCATTGTCCTCACCGAATTTTAGCCCCTCCCTCAGTCCGAAAACGTAGCGGTAATAATACTTCCTCTTGCATTCTAAAAACGTATCCAGCCGCGAAAACGACAGCTCCTCGGCAAAAAAATCATGGCGAGTCACGGGATCTTCTTGTCCGCATAATACAGGCTTAAATTCCTCTCGCCCAAAAATTCCGCATCGCTAAATTTAACCTACGACGATACCGCGCCTCAAAGCTCCGCAGCACAGAGCTTCGCGACGGAAAATCCTACGTCTCAAAGCTCCGCATCCC
>NZ_CALIMQ010000287.1 GCF_938045535.1 uncultured Campylobacter sp.
GCAGTAAATTTTGTATAAATTTCATATTTAGAAAATTTTAAAATATTCAGAATTTTTAAAATTTCAAATTCAAAAATTTCAAAGTATGGGAATTTTTTAGGCTTTTAAATTCCGAAATTTTGCGAGTTTCAAAGCCTTTAAAATCCCAAGAATTCCAAATGTGCGCGATTTATTCGCCTAGAGCTTTGTCGATGAGCTTGACGTCTTCGCTTGCGCTGCCGTCGATGACTAGGGCTTGATCGCTGCCGCTTACTGCGCTTTTTCCGTTAAATTTCGCGCCCACTTCGATGCCGAAGCTTTGCGATAGCACGTCGCCCACGAGCACGCCGCCGCCTAGTAGCTCGACGAGCTCGGCTTCGATATTACCGAAAAATTTGCCGCTGATTACGATATGTTTGGCCCTAATCGAGCCGCGCGCGGTACCATTTTTACCGATGACGACAGTATTATCGGAGATCACGTCGCCTTCGACATTGCCATCGATATGCAAAATGCACGACAGGTGTAGCTCTCCTTTGATGAGCGTGCCTGACGAGATTATTGTTGTTTGAGCGGTGTTTGCATCGCCTTTATTAAAGATTGCCATGGGACATCTTCCTCCTTAGTAAAAATTTCTTTGTAATTTTTTTCGTTCCAGTTGATGAAATTTAGCGGATCTAGCGGCAGTTGTAAAAATCTAATCTCGTAGTGCAGATGAGGTCCGGTGCTAAGTCCGGTGTTGCCGCTAAAAGCGATAAGATCGCCTTTGTTTACGAACTCGCCTACTTTGCGAGTTAAATTTGAATCCAAATGCGCATATCGTGTCGTAAAGCCGTAATTATGTCGGATCTCGACTAGATTGCCATAGCCAGTAGCGCCCGCGCCGCTGTATTGGATGATGCCGTCTGCAGGCGCGTAGATGGGCGTTTTGGGCGGAGTGCGCAGATCAACGCCTGGGTGAAACTGCTTGCGCTTTAAGATAGGATGGTTGCGCCAGCCGAATTTCTCGCTGAGCTGATGAGTGCGCATGACCCTGCCGTTTGGGATCTGCATAAAAATTTCTTTTATCAGCGCGTCGGAGAATTTTTCGTTGATGATCTTTTGCGCGCGCTCTTTGATCTCTTGTTCGGAAGTAGGCTTGATGTGAGATAGGCGGTCGATCGCGCGCTCATCCTCCTCGGGATCAAGCCCAAACTGATGCTCCAAATCCGAAATTTTACCCTCGATGGCTTCAAATTCCATCTGACTTGCCGCGATACCGTCGCGAAGTTTTTGATTTAGCTCGTTAAGCTCGGTTTTGGTTCGCGAAAGGCTATCGATTTTAGAGCCCAGATACCTGATATATAGCGCACCCGTGATGAAAACGGTAAAAACAAATAGCACCAAATATAACGCGATCTTTTTGATGATTTGCGAAAGCAAAAAATTCCTAGAGCCGTTAAGGTCGGTTATAGTTATCATAAATTTGTTTTTCATAATGCGGCATTATAATGCAGCATAGCTGAAATTTCAAAAAAATTGTAGATAAATTTAAAAGCCATTTAATTTTAAAATTTCACTAAAAGATAAAATTT
>NZ_CALIMQ010000288.1 GCF_938045535.1 uncultured Campylobacter sp.
TAAGATTGGTCAACGTCGCAACCAAACCAGACGGGCAATTTGTCTTTGAGCTGAGCTACGGCAAGGCGCTTGAGCTCGGAAATCTCAAGGTTAAGGTAGTGAACGCCGCCGCCCTCAACAACGTTACCCAAACGAGAAACGGTGTAGGTGTGGTTGAAAGGCTTATCAGCAGTAGGAGCAGAGATGATTGAAATGTAATCATCAAGGTTCATGTCAACGGTCTTTGTGAAGAACTCCTGAGGGGTAAAGGTGCCGGAAAGAACAAGCTTGTCGTCCTTATCACGCAGACGTGTTTCAAAGTGCGCCGGCGGCTCACCAAGACAGGTGACGAGAAGCGCATATACGTCTCCCATCATTTCCTTTTTCATCTCACGAAGTGTCTCAAGCGTTTCTCCTGCCTCGTGAGTCTCGCGGCAAAAAGCGTCGGCGGCGCAAAGCGGCTTAGCTTCTGCACGATCTCGTTGCTAAGCCCTCCGATCTTGCTAAAATCGATCTGCGGCGGGATCGCGACGCCCAGCAGCCCCTTCATCCTCTCGACCTCGGCGCGCTGCATCGCGATGTAGAAATGATACTTGCACTGCGTTAAAATTTCATCCAAAACCTCATCGCTAAAACTCTCAAAATGCGGCACCAGAGCAAGCAAGCTCGCCTTTGAAAAGCCGCTTTTGGCTACAATTTTTTGCAAGCTGCAGCTTTGCGAAATGGGCTCTGCGCCGATACTTTGTAGCAGGCTAAGCGTCTGTTTCGAAGGGGTAATCTGCGTTTTTAGCAAAAATTCCATTCCGCTCTGCACATCGAGCTTAAACTTGCTCGTCCGCTCGTAGCTCGCCTCGTCTAAAAGACCGATCTCGCGGCCGTATTCGCTCAGGCGTAGCACGGCGTTGCCCTCGCGCAGCAGCAGGCGAAATTCCGCACGCGAAGTAAACATTCGGTAAGGCTCGTTCGTGCCCTTGGTAACCAGATCGTCGATCAAAACGCCGATATACGCCTCATCCCTACGCAAGATCAAAGGCTGCCGCCCGCGCAAATCAAGTACGGCGTTGATGCCCGCCATCAGCCCCTGCGCCGCGGCCTCCTCGTAGCCGGTGGTGCCGTTGATCTGGCCTGCCAAAAACAGCCCGCGGATCTTTTTGGTCTCGAGGCTGTGTTTAAGCTCGGTAGGATCGATGAAATCGTACTCGATCGCATAACCCGGGCGGACGATTTTAGCATTTTCAAAGCCCCTAATCGTGCGCAAAAACGCAATCTGCACGTCGTAAGGAAGGCTCGTAGAAAGGCCGTTTACGTAATACTCCGTAGCCTCGCGCGTCTGCGGCTCGACGAAGACGTGGTGTCGGTCTCGATTTGGGAATTCGTAAATTTTAGTCTCGATGCTCGGGCAGTAGCGCGGACCGGTGCTTGAAATTTGCCCCGTAAACATCGGCGCGCGGGCGAAATTTTCGCGGATGATCTCATGCGTGCGCTCGTTCGTATAAGCGATGAAGCAAGCAAGCTGCTTCGGCGCAAAATTTTTGCTGCGAAAGCTGAAAGGGCGCGGATCCGCGTCGCCGTCTTGGCGCTCAAGCACGCTAAAATCGATCGTCTTAGCATTGATCCTCGGGCAGGTGCCCGTCTTTAGCCGCCCCATTTGCAGACCCAGACTTCGCAGCGATTCGGCTAGCTCGACGCTGGCTAGCTCGCCCACGCGCCCTGCTTGCAGCTTGTTTTCGCCTACGTGAATTAGCCCGTTTAAAAAGGTGCCGGCGGTGATTATCAGATGCTCGGTCTCATAAACGTTGCCAAGATGGGTCTTAACGCCGCAAACGCGCAGGCCGCCGCCTTGCTCGCAGGTTAAAATTTCGCTCGCGATCTCCTGGCTGACGTCCAGCCCCTGCGTGTTTAGCAGCAAATTTCGCATATAGATGCGGTATTCATCCATATCGATCTGCGCCCGCGAGCCGCGCACCGCAGGGCCCTTGCTCTCGTTTAAAATTCTAAACTGCAGCCCGCACGCATCCGCCGCAAGCCCCATCTGACCGCCCAGTGCGTCGATCTCCTTTACCAGATGCCCCTTTGCAAGGCCGCCGATAGCCGGGTTACAGCTCGCAGCGCCGATTTGTTCGGCTAAGATCGTAATTAGCAGCGTCTTTGCGCCCATTTTTGCGGCGGCTAAGCTCGCCTCGATACCAGCGTGCCCGCCACCCACAACGATAACGTCGTATTTCATTTTTTGCCTTTAAATTTAAAGTCGCAATTTTAGCCAAAATAAAATTTCAAAACGATAAATCGCATGCAGATGCCGCAGGCAGCGGCTCGATATGTATTTTCATACGCGTAAAATTTACCGCGCCGCAACTTTTAAGCGATTTTGATTTGCGCCCCCATGCAAGCGCACAGACGAGCCGTCCGCAAAAATTGCGGCGCAAAAGCGGCGCGCGAAGGGCGTAAAATTTCGCATAAAATTTTTAGCACAAAATTCCTACGCCAAATTTCGCGTGCGAGCTTTGCTTTAAATTTAGCGTTGTATAATTACGCATTTTTTTCAAAAAGGCTAAGTATTGATAGACAAATTTTATATTTCCGAGCTGAAAGATCGCGTGATAGGCGGCTGCGAGATTGCAAAGCAGCAGGCGCTAGAGCTGGCGCGATGCGAGGATTTGGGCGCGCTTTTTGCGGCGGCGGATGAGATCAGGCGCGCTTTTTGCGGCGATAAATTTAATCTCTGCACGATCATAAACGTAAAATCGGGGCGCTGTAGCGAGGACTGCAAATACTGCGCGCAGTCGGCGCATTTTAACACGGGCTGCGAGACTTACGGAATTTTGAGCGAGCGGCAGGTGCTAAGCGCCGCGCTTGCGAACGAAGCCGAGCAGACGCACCGCTTCTCGCTCGTCGCCAGCGGGCGCGGAATTTCTCAAAAAAGCTCCGATCTGAGGGCATACTGCGCGATCTATGAGAGGCTGCGAAGCGAAACGCGGCTGCATCTGTGCGCCTCGCTGGGGATCGCTTCAAAGCCCGCGCTGGCGCTGCTTAAAGCAAGCGGCGTACAGACCTATCATCACAATCTCGAGACTTCGCGAAAATTTTATCCGCAGATCTGCACGACGCACAGCTACGACGACCGCATCCAAACGATACAAAACTGCCGCGCCGTGGGGCTTGACGTATGTAGCGGCGGGATTTTCGGGCTGGGCGAGAGCATGGAGGATCGCATCGATATGGCGCTGCAGCTGCGAGAGCTGGGCGTTAGCTCCGTGCCGATCAATATCCTGACCCCGATCAAGGGCACTCCGCTGCAAGACGCCGCGCCGCTAGCGCACGATGAAATTTTAAAATCGATCGCGATCTACCGCTTCATCTTACCGCGCGCGTATCTGCGCTTCGCAGGCGGCAGGCGAAATTTGGGCGAGCACGTGCGCACGGCGCTTGGATGCGGCATCAACTCGGCGCTTACGGGCAATTTCCTAACCACCACCGGCGATAGCATCGCAAGCGATAAGGCGCTTGTGGCGCAGTGCGGGTTCGACCTCGCAAAGGGCGCGGATTAGCGGCGGTCGGGAATTAAAGATAAAATTTAAGAGGCGGCTATGAAGTTAAAATTTTTCCTTGTCCTTATTTTGGTCGTCTTGCTTGGAGGTTGCTCGCTGCTCCCGCAGGGCGGCGACGAGGAAGCTCCATTCTTGGCGGACGCGAGCAGATGCGATGTCGCAAACCCGCCAAGCAAGGAGCAGCCAAACCGCTGCGCGAAGCGGCAAAAGATTGACGCCGAAGTCGCGCGTGCGGCGCAAGAGCAAGCGGTATCGCAAGACATGCTTAATTCATTCAAGGAGAATAGCGCGCAAGCTCAGCAAAGAGCGCAAGAGCAATATATTGCCGCGCAGCAAAGCCTAATGCAACAGCAATCGCAGCAGCAGCTGGAGCAGATGCAGCAGCGGCAAAATATGAGAAATTTACAACACGAGCAGAACTGGAACAGGCTACGCAATCTGGAAAATATAAGCAACGGCGAGATTTAGCCGCGAATTTTAAAATTCGATCTAAATTTTAATTCGCGCGACTTTCATTCTAGATCAATTAGCCTCAGTAAAAATATGGTGAAATTTTAATCAAAATACTCCCAAATCAAATGAGGTCTTAAATTTCAAGGGCAGGCAGCTGGATGATAGAAAATTTTAATTGATTTTAAGTGATGAAATGGTGACCCACAGGAGATTTGAACTCCTGTTACCGGCGTGAGAGGCCAGCGTCCTAACCACTAGACGAGTGGGCCGCGAAATTAAAAATGAGATAATAGCGAAGTGTATATAAATTTTGGATTAAATTATATAATTTCAACAAAAATAATGCAAAATAAAATTTTCGCCGAAAACTTAAAGCTTTTTGGCATAGCCGCAAATCTTGGTGCTCTAGATAGTCCGATATGCCGCCCATTCTAGATGGCATATAAATAAGTTCCGTCGCTGCAGCCATAAGCCAAATCGATATCATAAAAGCTTGCTGCGCCTTGCTATCAGCATCAAAAACGCCAATAATTTTATCGCGCTGATTTAAAGCAGGTGATAAGAAGCCATTTAGCATACCTTTTATTTAGCTTCTAGGCTTTTTAGATACTCATATACTCTTTTATCCTCGTTTTTCCTTGCCCAATCCGATGGAGTTACACTTTGGTTATGAGAACATCTAGCTTTTGGATCGGCGCCTCTTTCTACTAGATATTTTACGATTTCTAGACTATGAGAACTTGCCGCATAATTTACCATGGAGCAGCCATCCCTATCCTTTGCTTTAAAATTTCCGCCGTATTTTTCTAAAAGCTTTACGAGCCTAAAACTCTTCTCATCGTCGTGTTGGCTTCCGAATACGCTCATCATCATTGCGCTATCAGTCAGTCTTTTTGCGCACTCTAGCATCGCGCGAAGCGAATTTTCGCTACCTAACATTACCGCCATTTCAATGGGAGTGGTATTTTCATGACCTCTAAAATTCGGATCGCCGCCCATTTCGCAGTATTTTTTAGCATCTTTGGC
>NZ_CALIMQ010000289.1 GCF_938045535.1 uncultured Campylobacter sp.
CATATAATATGCCGAGAGTAGCGCAGACTTCCTCATACTTCGCGGTTCCGTTTTCATTCGTGAAGTCTTTACCGCTCTCACAAACTTTTTCCATTTCACTTATTGTTTCCTCATCCGTAAGCTCTTTTACCTCCTCGGCAAACATAAAATAGCTTAAAAAAGCCAAAGCTAAAATGATTTTTTTCATTTCTTCCTCCTTAAAATTTTTCGTATTATTTCACTTTTCGTTGTCAGATACTGTCATTTAATGGCATTAAATTTTATTGCTCTATTTGTTTTTAAAATTCCGCAGAAGTATACCCCCCCCCCTTAATAATCACTAAAATTTAAACAAAGTATTGCTTATCCGCGACTCTTTTGCGCTCGCTGTCGTCTGCCGTAAATTTCACTCAAAAGCGGGGTTAAATTTTACGAAATTTCTAGGCATAAACAATATAAGCGCCATGTCATAGGTTTAAATTTAAAAACACAAGCCCTCTTTAACGTTGATTTAATGCTAAATTTATATAATTTAAGCGAGTTATATTTAAGAGATGATTAAGAATGAAATGCGCTAAGCTTGGAGGCGGATAGAGTATGCAAGATTACGAATTATTGGACGTTTTGTCCAATAAAAGGGTTCTTTGCCTAGAGGATGAGCCCGGGATTTTAAAAAATATAACCGAATCGCTGCAGCTGTTTTTCGGCGAAGTAGTGGGGGTTAAGGACGGACTGGAGGCGCTTGATGAGGCGATGAGCGGCTCGTACGACGCGCTGGTTTTTGATATCGGCGTGCCGCATATGGACGGGCTAGAGGTCGTTAAAAAGATCCGAGCTGCCGGCATCTCGGTGCCGATCGTGATACTTTCGAGCCACACCGAGCAGGAGTATCTGTGGCGGGCGGTGGAGCTTAAGATCACCAGGTATCTGCCTAAGCCGTACGACAAAAACGCCTTTATAAAGGCGCTGCAAGACGTCGCTTCGGAGCTGATAAATCACGCGCCGATATTTAGCATAAGCAGTGAGTTGAAGTATGATTTTGCCAAAAAGATCATCTACGTCAAAGAGAGCGCCTGTCATCTTTCCAAAAGCGAGAGCAAGCTTTTGGAGTACTTCTTAGCGCGCAAAAATCAAACCGTAACCTACGAGCAGCTATTCGGCTATATGTGGGAGTTCGAGCAGCCCAGCAAAGAGGCGATCAAGGCGATCGTCAAAGAGCTACGCCGCAAGATCGGTAAGGACGTGATCAAAAATTTATATGCGGTGGGGTATCTCTTTGAAGTATAAATTTAAATTTATCGTAGCGCTTTTCGTGCTGCTATATATCGTAATTACGGCGTTGGTTTTTAACTTCTACCGCGAGCTTGCGCTAAAGGACACGAGGCGCGAGGCGTTTTATATCCTAGATACGATGAATGCGGTGCGCGATTACGTCTCGACCGTGCAGCGCCCGCTAATAAATGAACTTAAAGAGAAAAAGCTTCTAAGCGAGGATTTTTTTGATCCGAGGCTGATGTCCTCGACCTACATAACGCGCGAAATTTATAAAATTCAGCTCGCCAAAGAAAACATCAACTACGACTACAAGCTCGTCGCCACCGATCCGCTCAATCCCGAGCACGAAGGAAGCGAGTTTGAGAATGAAATTTTAGAGGGCTTTAAAGAAAATAGATACAAAGAATACTCCAGAGTCATCTATGATAAAGGTGGCGCCTCGTATCTTTTGAGCCTGCCGATAACAAACTCCCAGCCTTCGTGCACTGAGTGCCACAGCATCAACGCAGCACCTAAAAAGATGCAAGAGCTCTACGGCGATGTGGGAAATTTCAAAGGCGGTCTAGGCGATACGATCGCGATGATAAGCTTTAAAATTCCGATAAAAAGCATTTTGCTCTATCACACCAAAGAGTTCGTCGTTAGCGGCCTAAGCTTGCTTGTAGTGTTTTTGATCTGTATATTTTGTATCTATAAAATTCACAAAAAAAACGAGACTTTAAAGATGCAAACTCAGCTTTTACTGATAAATCAAAGCCGCCTCGCGCTCATGGGCGAGATGATCGGCAATATCTCGCACCAGTGGCGCCAGCCGCTATCGCAGATCAGCTCTACGCTTATAAATTTAGAGCTTTACAACGAGCGAGGCAAGCTCTCAAAAGAGAGGCTCGAAGGCGGCATAAAAGACGCGGGCGAGCAGGTGAAATTTATGAGCGATACGATCGAAGATTTTAAAAATTTCTTCAATCCGAACATGCCAAAGAAAGAATTTAGCGCCGGCGAAGCGATCGAGCAGGCGCGTAAAATTTTAAACGCCTCGCTTAAAAAGCATGTCATCGACATAAGCGTGCGGATAGAGGAAAATTTCACCCTTTACGGCAACGTAAACGAGCTAATTCAGGTGCTCATAAACATCATAAATAACGCAAAGGAGGCGTTTTTGGACGTGCCGCTTAAACGGCGCGAGATTAAAATCCGCTCGTTTTTAAAACAGGGCGAGCGGGTAATCACGATCGAAAATAACGCAAGCCGCATCGACGAAGCGCAGCTGGGTAAAATTTTTGAGCCGCACTTTACGACAAAACAGCAGGGCAGCGGGCTCGGACTATATATGAGCAAGATGATAATCGAAAAAAACGGAGGGAGCATAAGTGCTGCAAATTCCGACGAAGGCGCGATATTTACGATCTCTTTTCGTTAAATTTAGACTTCATTAAATTTCTCCCTTTTTCGCCCTTTTTTGTTGATATTATTTCGAGCGTAGAACTTTGCTAATTTAAAATTTCGATTTTCAAAGGAGGAGTCATGAAAAAATGGAATAAGATGCTACTAGGCGCGCTAGCCTGTATTAGCATTTTTGCCGCAGGAGCCTGTGCTGATGAAGGCATGGGGCATGAGATGGAAATGTCGCAAAAATCGCGCGACGTCATCGCAAATCCTAAGGGCACGTTGCAAAGCAGAGGCGTCATATCCTTGCAGGACTACGTCGTAGAAGAGCGAGAGATGTATGACTGGCTATTTAAAAATCACCCGATTTTTACCAAATACGGCGGTAAGACGGTCGGTAAGATGGATGTACACGACCGAGGTTTGGAGTGGCTTGCGGAAGGGCATGGATTTGACTTTTCAAAGGCTAGTAAAAGAGACGACGGCAAGGGCTATAGCTCTATGATGTATAGAATCCCTGCAGGATCTTCTTTGCAATTCCCAAATAAATTCATAGGTCCTGAAAAATGCGGCGAGTGCCACCCTGCGCAGTATGAGACATGGAGCAGATCGCGCCACGCCACTACTATCCGCTTCCCGGGCGAGCACCCGGAGGTTAATAACAACCTAACCGATCCTGTATTTAGCCCAGATACGGCGTCGATCCTTCCAAAAGGTATTACCCCTGACGTAATTTATGCGACCGTGGGGCATCTAAGGACAAAATTCGGCTACGTAGATGCATGGCTTTTACGCGGAACCTATCACGTAGAGGGCGGTTTGCTACGAGATGGTACCGGTCAGATCGTAGCCGGTGGCAACCAATTCCAAAGGACTTGGGCGTTAAATTTAGACGATGAGACGGTCAAAAAGATCAAAAAGATCGTTCCGGAATTCCCGGAAACTCTAGCCGATTATGGCGATAACGGCGGTTACGTAAGAGGTCTTGCGTCGTATGCTGCGAAATATAAAAAATCGATGTTTTTCCAAGCAAACAGCTCGTATTGCGAAGTCTGCCACCCATTCAAATTCGATTTTAAAACTAAAAAAGAATTCTATGCTGCTTTGGGTAACGCAAAAGAGCTTCAAAAGCACACTATCTCCAAAGGTATCACCTGTGAAGAGTGCCATGGAGCGGGCGGTCACCTTGACGGCGCTACAAATTTTAGAACCTCAAACTGCGAACGCTGCCACCAAAGATTTAACTATAGCCCTGATTTAGCTCGTGCTAATCCGCTAAACAACGGAAACCCCGATCTATCTCTTAGCTCTAAATTTAAATCTATGGGTCCAGGATGTGGCTCTGAGGGCTCTCAATCATACTTTACCGCTCACTACGAGAAGGGTATGCGCTGCGTAACCTGCCACGATCCGCACGATAACACCGGACCGGTAGTTGGCGATAAAACCGTCAAGGGCGTAAATTACAACTCCGAGCAGGGCTATTTGAGCGCGTTTTATACAAAGCCTAAGATCACAAAAGAGTGTAAGGATTGCCACCAAGAGCAAGCCTATATCGCCGCAAGAGCCGATACGCATAAAGACAACACTTGCGCATCTTGCCACATGCCGTTTATGATGAGCTGCGAGAACTTCTATGCTATTCAGTTCCAAGACAACGCGGGATTCGATACTCAAAGAAGATCGCACATCTGGAAGATCGACATCGATCCTGCTAGAAAATCTCTAGTCGCAGGCGATGCCGCTAAGGGTCCGAGAGATGCGAAAGATTGGCACTTCCAAAGAAATAAAGATGGACGAAATTTCGTCGATCTTATGTGGTCGTGCGCACGAACGTCTTGGGCGGATAAAGATATGCAAGATACCAAAGGCTGCCACAGCCCTGTCGTTTCCGAGCTAAAAGAGACGCTTCACTTCAAGAATCAAAAGCAGGTTTACGATGAGGTTATGGGCTGGCAAACTCCGATTAAGAGCGATTTCTCGCAAGTTAAGATCGGTATTCAAGGAATTTACTCTATCCTCGAGACTAAAAAGCTTAACTCCAGCGACAAAACTCGCGTTTACGAGCTGATCGAAAAAGCTCAAGACACCGTCGATCTTATCGAAAAAGACGGCTCATGGGGTATGCACGGCTTTAAATATACTAAGCAAAGGCTAGAAGCCGCTAAAGAGTATATTAAAGAGGCTCAAAGAATTCTAAATAATAATTTATAATTCTTTCGGGGTCGCGTAAGTTCGCGGCCCCGAAATTTAAAAGGCAAATGTATGCAAAAAAGACTAAAAATTTTCTTGCCTATCG
>NZ_CALIMQ010000290.1 GCF_938045535.1 uncultured Campylobacter sp.
CTTGCAGCGCGGCAGCATAGAATTTTTAGCCTCTGCAAAACTCCACAACAAAACCTTGCTATCCTTGCCTATCTACACAAAAAGGAGCGGCAAAATTTTACCGCCTCGCGTGCTGCTACACTAAATGCACGCAAGATGAAAATTTATCGAAGGATTTCAGAGCGGAATTTCGCGAGGCTAAATTTTATCACTGCGAAAAATTTCAACCGCTCATAGCAGGCGTCTGAGGCGCGATAAATTCCAAATTAAGGCTTCAAACCGGCTTAGCAGGCTTCGCTTCTTTCAAAATTTTAACTACCTTGGTCGCCACAAAACTAGAAACTTACAAAATCGCTTTATGAAATTTCGCAGCATCGCGCGGTAAAATTTTAAAATCAGCGCCGTGCTTGCAGGGCATAATTTAACGGAATTTTACTTGCCCAATTTGGCTAAGCTTTCTCTTTCAAAGTTTAGTAGCCACGCTTTGGTAGCTACACCGCCCGCGCCGCTGTATCCGCCGAGCCCGCCCGCAGCTACGACGCGGTGGCATGGCACGATGATGGGGATTTTGTTTTTGCCGTTTGCGCTACCTACTGCGCGGCTTGCGCGCGGTCTGCCGATAGCCGCAGCTAGCTCGCCGTATGTCATGACCTCGCCGTAAGGGATCTCTAAAAGCGCGCTCCACACGGACTTTTGAAACTGCGTGCCATTTTGGCTCAGTTTAACGCTAAAGCTCTCAAGCTCGCCCCTAAAATAGGCACTAAGCTCATCGGTGCAAAGAGTCAAATTCTTTCTTAAATCGCTAAGCTTTAAATCGTGTCCTTTATCGTCCGCGGCACGCACAAAACCGAATTTGAGCCCTGCGTCGTGTTTTTTAAAGATATCATCATTGGGCCCGCAGACAGAGCTTTTGACCCAGTCGATACTGCAGATCCCGATCTCGTCATCCCAAATTTCAAGCATTCCAATGGGCGAATTAAAAAAGGCTTTTTGCATCTCAATCCTTTCAAATTTTACTGGTTTGATCAAAAAATTTTAAAAAGCGCTTGTTGCGATGTGAGCTAAAGCTCGAAAACGATGGAATTTCATGTGGTAACGCGAATTTTTTAAAATTTATCTGCAAAGCACCGCAAAGCCTCTACTCAAACCGCATGATGTTTACTAAAATCCCGTCGAAAACGTCCTGCTTAAAGAGCTTGATCTCGCGCACGATATCTGCGTTATCATCGTCGATGACGCCGTTTTTGACGAGGCTGTCCTCGACGAGCTTGAAAATAAAGGCGTGGTTGCTGATGTCGGAGATACCGCTTTTAAAGCCCATTTCAAGGCGTACCGGCACACCTATGTGCACGCCGTGCAGGTCCTTGGCGATGTAAAGATCAGCGATCGTGCGCACCATCTTTTTCGCCATTTGGTAGCTCGCCGTGGACGACAAAATATCATTAAGACCGAAATTCTCCATCAAAAGTGGAATACGAACTCGCGCCAAAACCCCTTCGCCGGGCTCGCTCGCGCTCTTTTTCAAAAACGAAATTTTAATCCTATGCGCGATGCCTATAAAGCGCGGCTTAAGCTCGATGAGCCTAGCTCTAGGCGCTTGCGGTAGCGAGATAGGACGCGAAGCGCTTGTAATAGGCAGAGCCTGCGGACGACGCTCCGAGAGGCTCACGCGCTCTTTCGTAGGCGCTTTGCGCGCAGGCTTGCCATAGAAATTTACGGGTTTAGTCGCAAAAGTTGATTCGCTCCCAAACGCAGTAGACGCGGGCTCATCACCAAGCGCCCCCTCCGCCATAGAAAAAGCAACCGTAGAATTCTCACCCGTTAACGCAGACTGCGCGGATTGCTCAAATTCGGGCACAAATTCATTTCCCGATTGCGGCGGCAAATTTAAAGGATGTCGCTCTTGCGCGGAGCTTTTCTGCGCTAAATTTTGCCCGGCGGAATTTTCGGGCGCATAATTTTGTCCTTGTGCCGAAAACATTGAATTCTCACCGACGCAATTCTCATCTTGAGGCGTAAATTCCGAGGCATTTTCTAAGGCAAAATTTGCGGCACGGCGGCTAGCAAATTTGGCGCTTTGCTTCTTGGCAAACTCGGAGCCTTGAGGCTTGCAATCATTTGCGCACTTTATATCAAGCGCAGAATTTGCGAAAGTGGAATTTTTTGATGCAGAGCTTTGTGCCGTAGAATTTTTACTTCGTAAGTCCGCGCCCTGCTCTGCTACAAACGAATTTTTAGCCGTAAAATTCTCCGCTTGCGCCATAAAATTAGAATTTTGCGACTCAAATGCGGAATCTTTCACGAGCGCAGAGCTTTGCGCGGAAATAAAATTTCGCGATGCAGGAATCAAGCTTTGCTCTTTGGCAGAATTCGCAGGCGCAGAGCTTTGCGGCATAAAATTTTTACTCCTCGCATTTTCGCTCTCTTCGAAACTAGCGGCGAGCCCCACGCTCATATCATCCTGCGCAGAGTCATTTTGCAAAATTAAATTCTCGCACGCCGTATCCCACGCGGTATCTGCGCAAAATTCCGCCCGAGCCGCACCATAAAATTCTGCTTGCGAAACATCTTGAAATTCTGCTCGTGAAGCAAAATCTTGCGCACTCTGAGCGCTGCGCGCAGAAAAATCTCGCTCGCCGCGCCTTGCATTTGTGGCATACGAAGTCTTTGCCAAGCTGTCATTTGCCTCGGGCAAAACTGCGCCTAAATCTTCGTCGCAAAAGCCACTAAAATCGCAGGCGTCGCCAAACTCTGCATAGCCATCTGCCGTGCGGAGACGATCTGCGCGGGCTTTCTTTTTGGGCGTAGAAGAGAGCGTGAGCCTGCCTGCAAGCTCGCGTCCGCCAGAGTTTAAAATCCCAAAAATTCTAGCTCTAAATCGTTCGAACTGCTCGCCACTGAGCGAAATTTTGTCGTTTAAGCTCTGCACGCCGAAGTCTGCAGCGGTAAAATTTACGATCGCTCCGTCCTTACTCGCGACGCGCACGCGACCCTTGACCGAGCCTTTTAGCTTAAAATCGCTGCCTGCGAGAATTTTTTTCATCAATTCCTTCGGATTGTAGGGCATTTTAGCGCTCGCCAAAAACTACTTCATTAAATTTAGCGACGAAGCTTAGCGGATTGACGCTCACGCCGTTGATCGCGATGCCGAAGTGCAGATGCGGGCCGCTGACTCTACCGCTCTCGCCCGAAAGCGCGATTTCATCGCCTTTGTGAACGTGATCGCCAAGCGTCACTTTGATCTCGCTTAGATGATAGTACTGCGAATAGATGCCGCCGCCGTGATCGATCACGACCGAGCCGCCCGCGTAGTAGCGGTCTTTGGCGATGACTACGACGCCGTCGTTGGCGGCGCGCACCGCAGTGCCTACTGCGGCGCGATAATCGGTGCCGCTGTGATAGCTTTTAAGCTCGCCATTAAAGGTGCGGGCATTGCCGAATGCAGAGGTTATTTTGGAGTTTAAAGGCAGCTCAAACGGCGTGGAAAAAAGATAGCGCGGCGTGGTGATCGCATAGATCGCGTTGGCTTCGTCGAGCTCTTTTTTGATACGTGCGGCGGCTTCTTTAGGCGGTTTAACTTTGCCTGGAGCGACGCTTAGAGCCTCTTTTTTATACTCGCCCTTTTTCAAAGCGACGATCTGTTCGTGGCTGCCACTTTGATCTACTATCCGCAGCGCGAAATCTCCCTTAGCGCGGTAGTTCGCCGCCAAAACGGCGATTTTATCGTTAGAATTTGGAGCCACGATGAGAGGAATTTGCTTTAAGCCAAAGCTCAACTCGGTCGTGCTTTTATCTAATTTTAAGATAACAACATCACCGTTTACTATGTCTAAAGCGAAAATTTTGATCGCCAAAAGTGCAAAAATAGCTAGAAATTTCATAAATTTTCCAAAATTCGTTATTTTTCATCAATTTTTTGTTAAAAATTAGCTAAAACAAATGAAATTGCTGTTATAATAACGAAAATTCAATTTTAAAAGGATTAAATGATGAAAAAGTTTTTGCTTCTAGCATCTGTTGCACTTTGCGGTCTTTTGCACGCGGACGTCGTGGCAAATCAAGAGGTTATAGCGGCGACTAACGTCGTTAGATCTTTCGTAGCGGCTAATAACTTCGGCACCGATGAGCGCTATCTAACCAGCGCCAAAGCCGTCGCAATCCTAACCGACGTAAAACGCCTAGCTGCGGGCGCATCGCTACAATACGGCGATGGAATTTTTAGCGTCAAAGGCGAGAACGGCGAGTGGAGTTCACCGATTTTTATCAAATATAAAGGCTACGGCGTGGGCTTACAGGCAGGCTACGAGACGAGCGACATCGTTATGATCTTTCATACTACGAAGTCATATCAAGACATTTTTACTGGCACAGACACCCTTGAGATCAATGTAGGTGCTGCAGCAGGCGGCGTAGGTAGAAGAACAGGTCGCGCAACCGATCTACCTGATATTTCTGCATGGATGGTAAGCCCGGGCGAGCAAACAGGCGTCTACCTAGGCGTATCGATCGACAACGGCAGAATCACTATCGACGATCAGCTAACTAACGACTTCTATGAGAGAATTTACGACTACGAGGACATCTTAAATGACTCTCCGCGCGCGAATAAATACGCAAAAAGATGGAAAGAAGTGATGAGGAAGTATTTTACAAACGGCGAGAAATACGGCGCTAGCAGCAGTGCGGCGATACCTGTAAATCACGTGCAGAAAAAATATCCTGACGGTAAGCCGATCATCTCAAACCGCTCTCCTAGAACTCATGCTAAGGCTACGCGAAGCAAAAAGGCTAAAAAAGCAAAATAAATTATCGAGCTAAGCCCCACTTATGGGGCTTCTTGTTTTTGCTTTGCGTTGAGTTTGTACAAGAGTGCGCAAGCAGCGTGAAATTGAAAGTACATAGGTTATTTTAAGAAGATTTATTTGATTCTTTACTAAAGTATTTTATTTAATTT
>NZ_CALIMQ010000291.1 GCF_938045535.1 uncultured Campylobacter sp.
AGGCGTTTCGCATTGCAGCGAGCCCAAAATGGACGAGGCGTCACATCAGATGATTCAAATTTGCGGCGAAAGCGAGGATCCGCAAATCGAAAATATGCAGTGCAACGAAAACGGACTTTGCTTCGGCACCGCAAAAATCAGATAGCCGAAGCGTCTTGCGGGTGCCAGCGCTAAATTTAACTATTTTAAAGCCGAAACCGAACGCCCGCAAGCGGTCTAGGCCACGCTTTAAAATTTCGCCCGCAATTTAAATTTAGACCCGCTTCACGCGCTGATGCATTTTATCTATCTTATTTTTAGCTGCGTCCGCCGATTGATCGAGCTGCTCTTGGCGCAATAAAATTTTAAAATTTCATCGCCAAGCACGGCGCATAATTAGGATTTAAAAGTAAGCGCGGCTCAAATTTCATAAGTTTAAAATTTTAAAGCGATATGCGATTTTAAATTTTACGCCTCTCAAATGCTAGCCGGTGCGAAATTTCGCGCAAGCTCAAAATCCGCGCTAGGCAATTTTGTGCCGCTGCAAAATTTCTAGATCGCAACTCCGCTCAGTAGAATTTTCGGCGGTGCAGATGGGGGCGCAAAATCTGTGCCACGCAACCTTGCACGGATCACACCCGCCCAAATTCCTATGCCGCACGCCGAGACTCATAATCTAATCTCGCTACAAGATCGCTTATGAAATGCGCAATATCCTTAGTCGCATAGCGTAGCCTTGCTCACTGCGTGGTCGAGGTCTGTAGCTGTAGTGCGAAATGGCGCAAAATTCTTTGCCGTGCGGTAGGAGTTCTCAGAGCAAAAAAGACGCGGTATCCTCTATCGGCGGTGCGAGTTTATAGCCTCTAACTCGCACCTTAAAATTCCGCTTCAAACTCATTACTTAAAATTTCGTCTCAAAAAATCACGTATGAGAAATTCCGCTTTATCTTTACGGCTTAAAATTTCGTACGGATTACACCGAGCAAAATCTCGTCACTGCGCGACGCAAGCTTAAAATTTCAGCGGTGAGCTCGCCGCATATTAAATTCTGCTTCATTATTACGACTTAAATTCTATCACAAGCCCGCAGATTTAAAATTTTACTTCAAACGACGCCGTGAAATTTCTACCCTTGCCTAGGCACATATCTCTCGATACCTACGCCGCTTGTCGCTTAACGGCGACGCTATTCTTTGCCGATAGCAACCCTCGCACAGGACGCCTGCCACAGCGCATAGAAAATAAAGCGCGCCTCTTGCATAATCGCCGCCTCTAGAAATTTTAAGCGACTGCAAAATTTTAAAAATTTAAAAGCAGCCTGCGATTAAGCTGATTTTTATAAATTTGGATTTGCTTTGTAGCGGCGCAATCTGGCGAGTAAAGCGCAATCATAAGTTAAGCAGCTAACTTTACGTCAGCTGCTTGAACATTTCGATCTGCTCCTTCGTAAGCTCGATCAAATCATCGTTTGCGTATTTAAGCGATGTCTCCAGACTTGCGATGAGCTCCTTACGGACGAAGCTCACGCTAAAAAGCGTCGCCCAAAATCGCGCTCCGCTGCCCGTGTTTGGATCCTCCAAGACCGCTCTAATCGCAGCTACCGCAGCAGCATCGTCCGCTGTACCTAACACCTCGTCCACGAGCGGATATTCACCTGCGCCGTCGCCCTCGTTTAGCGAGCGCAAAAGCGGCTCAAGCGCCTCGTCACAGGGATTATCACGCAAAAACTCCCGCACCGCGCGAAACTCTGCCGCGAGCTGATCCGAAAGCTGCGCAGGCATCGGCTGATGAAGTCTCAAAAAGTCTAATGCCGTTTGCTTGTCCATAAAATTCCTTTTAAATGATATGCGCGATTGTAGCTAATTTTGGATTGCAAAGAGATAAATTTACTCTAATTTATCAGCCATTTCCGTCATAAATTCTCAATGATCTTAAATAATTAGACAGTGATTTTGTAGTGGCTTTTAGGGGCGATTTTCGATGGGCTTTGCGGATCACAAAATAAAATTCTAAAATTTTATCCAAATAAAAAAGCCCCTGCGAAGTACAGGGGCTTACAAGCTTGATCTGTTTAGTCTGGCAGAATTTGGCAGACTAAAAAGGATTATTCCTCGATCTTACCGGTTTTGATGCGGCGCTCATAGATTTCGCGCATCTCTCTGATGTCGTTTTTGACCTCGAATACACCGTGCCAATGCGAATAATCAGGTCCGCCCATTAGCGCACCTTGGCGCATTCTGCGACCCTCGTGGTGCCATGAAACATAATAGATTCGCTGGAACGCATCCGCCCAAGGATCGTCTTTTAGAAGTTTCTTTTCCTTAAGCTCTTTTAGCATCTTAGTTGCTTCGTCGTTATAAACATTGTATAAAAGCACCTGTTTATCGCCCATCTCGAAGAAATTATTCGTATGGGTGCTTGCGTGGCACTCTTTGCATACTTGCTTCATCTCGGCACGCGCCGCCTCAGGACCGTTTAGGTTGCCCGCCAAAGGATTGCCAACGTTTAGTTTGCCGGTATTTAAAAACTCGCTTACCGCAGTCTCATTACCGCCGGTGCGTAGATTGCTCTTAGGCTGCCACAAATTCCACTTCAAGCGTTGAGATACGTTGTGAGTAGAGTTTAGATCACCCACACCGCCGCTAATATGGCAGGTCGCGCATGTAGGAGCGCGGTAATCAGGAACTGCCCAAGTACCAGGAGCGCTGTCAAATTTCCACTCATTGCCTTCAGCGTTAAATACGTGTCCGTGCATTGAGTTGTTGTAAATTTCGATATCCGGATGATCAGGTCCTAAGTGGCAAGATGCGCAAGCAGCAGGCTTACGAGCTTCAGCAATCGAAAATTTATGACCCGAGTGGCACGATTTGCATCCGCCTACGCCACCATCCGGATAAACCGTACCGATGCCATATGTAGGCCAGGTCTCTTTGGTAGGCTTGTTATGCTCATCCATTTTAACGACGCTACCGTGGCATTGAGAGCAACCGGTAATATCAGGTGCATGTTTAAGATCAGGGATATCACGTCCTTCGTAGTGATACATTAGATCAACCATTCCTTTGTTGGCTTGCATTTGCATAGCGCCTCTTGCGTGACCGCTGTTTTCAAACTCTTTAACCTCGTTGCTGTGGCATTTAGCACAGGTTTTTGGGCTAACTAGCACCGAAATATGATTGTCTGTATCTTTCGGATGCGGCTCTTTAGCTGCCATAGGGCTATCTGCTGGCTGCGAGTGGCAGTCGGTACAGCTAACGCCTACGTGAGCGTGGCGGCTCATCTTCCAATCCGCAACGACGCCCGGAGTTTTTTCGGCATGGCACTCGACGCAGCGTCTAGCTAGCGGCGTAAGCTGCCTATTTACCTTTAAATTCTTCGTAAGACTAACGTTTACAGAATTGCTTACGTTCGCGTCCGACGCGGACATATTCGCATGCTGCGCGGGCATTTCTGCGAATGCAAACGATGCGATACAGGCTATTAAAATAGCGACTTTTTTTAGCATTGCTTCTCCTTTACTTGGTTTTGTTATTTTCTCGGTTGTATTTATCCCAATATTTGGTGATCTCTATACCCATATTTTTGTGACCGACGTTTTCGTGGCACTGCACGCAGGTTTTGCCGGTAGTGCCCGCGAAATAATCCCTATGCGCGAGCCAGGCTTTATTTACTTGGTTATTCTGCTCTTTTAAATTTCGATGGCAACTTAGACAGCCGCTTTCATAAACGAAATGATTTCGCTCCTTGCGTTTTTCTTGCCAGTCGATCTTATCGGCATCGGTAAAGACCGTTTTGTAGACATCATTTGCGGAGGTTAGAGCTTTAGTCCAAAGATACATAAAGGTATTTTCATGAGAAACGTGACAGGCGACGCAATCAGCTTTGAAGCCTTGCGGGTTATTGCCGCCGTGAACATCGTTGTGAAAGGCGTTTGCCATCGGCTGCATCGTATGACAGGATACGCAGAATTTATCGGTGCCCGTAAGGTGAACCATCTCCGCAATCCCAAGAGAAAGTATCATTCCTATAAGCACACAAGCGCCCACGAGCAGCACAAGAGTTTTCTTTTTCATAGGTTTCCTTGATTTTAAAATTTCTTCGCAAAATTTTTAGTATTTGATAATTCGGAAAGTGGTATTTTATTATAAAAAGATTAAAAACCGCTTATTTTCTAGCCTTTTGTTAAAATTTATTAAATGAAGATAAAATTTTAAACTAAGTTTTTAGTTTAACGGAATATAATCCATTAAAATTTCAATACAAGGAGAGATCATGAAAACGATCCAAGCGGATGAAATTACCAGAGTAGTCAGCGAGCTTTGCAAAAAAGCCTGTTATCAAGTTACGCCCGACATGCGCGCAGCATTTGAGAAAGCACGCGAAAATGAGACTTCGCCTATCGGCAAAGATATCTTGGGCAAGCTCTTGCAAAATGCTGATTTGGCGGCGAAAGAGGTCGCACCGATCTGCCAAGATACCGGTATGACGGTGGTTTTTGTCGAACTCGGGCAGGACGTGCATATCGAGGGCGGATATTTGGAGGATGCTATCAATGCAGGCGTTGCGGACGGCTACGTAGGCGGCTATCTGCGTAAATCCGTGGTCGCAGAGCCGCTTTTTGAGCGAAAAAACACCACGAATAATACCCCTGCGGTCATCAATACCCGCATCGTCCCCGGCGACAAGCTTAAGATCAAAGTAGCCCCAAAAGGCTTCGGCAGCGAAAACAAATCGGTGCTAAAAATGCTCGTTCCCGCAGACGGCATCGAGGGGGTAAAAAAGGTATTTTTAGAGGCGGTCAAATACGCTGGTCCTAACGCCTGCCCTCCGATGGTCGTAGGCGTCGGTATCGGCGGCACGATGGATAAGGCGGCGCTTTTAGCCAAGCAAGCCGCGGTTCGCTCGATCGACAGCAGAAATCCCGACGAGCGCTACGCTAAGCTAGAGGATGAGCTACTAGAGATGGCGCGCGCTACGGGCGTCGGTCCGCAGGGTTTGGGCGGCATAAACACCGCCGTTAAGGTAAATGTAGAGTGGTATCCGACCCACATCGCAGGGCTTCCGGTCGCCGTTAATATCAACTGCCACGCGGCTCGCCATGCCGACGCCGAACTATAAGGAGGAAATCATGTCAGAAGTTAAAAGAATTACCGCACCTTTCGATAAAAGCGTAGTAAAAAGCCTAAAGGCGGGCGATAACGTCCTAATCAGCGGCACCATCATCGCAGCCCGCGATGCCGCACACAAGGCTCTAACCGAAACCCTCGCTCGCGGCGAGAAGCTACCCGTAAGCTTAGCCGGCGAGACGATATATTATCTGGGACCGACTCCTGCTAAACCCGGGCAGGCAATCGGTGCTGCAGGACCTACGACTAGCGGACGCATGGATAAATATACTCCTACGATGATAAACGAGGTAGGCATCAACGGCATGATCGGCAAGGGCTATCGCAGCGACGCCGTCGTTGAGGCGATGAAAAAATCGGGCTGCGTCTATATGGTCGCTATCGGCGGCGCGGGCGCGCTAATCAGCCAAAGCATCAAAAAATACGAAGTGCTAGCCTACCCTGAGCTCGGCCCCGAGGCGGTCGCGCGACTTACCGTCGAGGATTTCCCCGCTATCGTAGCGATCGACAGCGAGGGCAACAACTTCTACGAAGTAGGTCAGGCGCCTTATAGAAAAATCTAAATTTTGCTAGCGGCGTCCGCGCGGTGCTTTTTGCGGCGCGGACGTCCGTAAATTTCGCGACATTCGCTCAGGCGCTCGTAAATTTCGCGGCATAAACTACGGCGTCTATTTTGCGAAATTTTACGCTGCTGCGCAGATGAAATTTTATAGCGAATTTTAAATCGCGTCCGTAAAATTTTATCTCCATTCGCGGCACGGAATTTTAAAATTTGGCGCCGCTTAAATTTCTACAGAAATCCCGCCTTTGTTCCATTTAAACAATCCGCCGCTAAATTTAACCGCAAATTTATCCAAGCCGAAATTTTAAAATTTCGTCGCCGTTCGTAAGCAAATTTAAAGCCCGCAAGCGTCATAATCCATCTCAAATTTAAAAGGAGCGAGATGAGCGCAAGCGAGCTGGAGCAGATCAGGCTGGGGCTTTTGTATAAGGCGAAAAGAAATACGATCTTCGCGGCGGCGTGCATGCTCGGCTACGGCACGTTTTTGTTATACAAGCTACGCGACGGAGGAGGCATGGCGGATTTGTTGCCGTTGATCGGATTATTCGCGGTTGTTCTTATAGTAGCCGTTTTGTGCGATCAGGCCTCCATAAAAGCTACGATAATCCAAGCCGCGGGTCTTTTTATAATTTGCCTATTTCTAGTTGATTTACAAAATCGCCCTACGACTTCCAAATATATCTTACTCGCGATTATAACTTTAATCTTGGCCGCTTCGAGCTTGTTTGTATTGTTTAGAGACTTTAAGCAAGACTATTCGGTAAAATTTCGGCGCGCTTTTAAAGAGCACTATCTGATGCCCTATTTTAAGGCATTCGGCTATCGATATGAAGTTTCAGGCGATATCGATCCTGCTAAACTCAAGCTTTCGGGACTCTTTTTTCGACTAGACAGATACTTATACGGCAACGACAGGGTTTCGGGCGTTTATGACGGCGTGAAGTTCGCATTTTGTGACGTAAGTTTATTTAATAGATTTTCGGAAAGCGAAATCCTCGGCACCTTTTTCTACGCGGAATTTAACAAACGCATAAGTGCCAAAACCCTGATTTTTCCCGCTCGCGCCGGCGCGCCGAACACAGGCGGGCTAAAAAAGATAGATATGGACGATGCGGAGTTTAACGCCGCCTTCGCCGTGTATTGCGAGGACGCGGCGGGCGCGATGTATATTCTAACGCCCGCCTTTATGCGGAGGCTCTTGCGCTTCGCAGGCGCCGTAGCCGCGCCCGTTAGCCTTAGCTTTTTAGATAGCAAAATTTATATTTTCGTAAATACGGGGCGCGATAATTTCGAGCCCGACATCGACGAAAGCGTGCTACGCCGCGACCCTGCCGCGCAGCTCAAGCGCGAGCTTTCGCACTTTTTAGCGATCGTAAAAAACCTAAAACTAAACGAAAGAATTTGGAGCTAGCGGGCGGCTCGCCGCAGCTTTGTGTGTCACAGCCTCGCGCACTATAGCTTCACACGCCGTGCCGCGGTCTCGCACGCCTTGAAATTTTAAAATTTTGCTTTTTGATTTCGCACTTTGGAATTTTAAGAGCTTTAAAATTCCGCGCATTTTGAAATTTAAAATTTTAATCCACACTGCGAAATTCTGCACCGTAAAATTTGAAATCCTGAAAATAAAATCCGCGCCTTGAAATTTTACGCTTTGAAATTTAGAATTTTAAAATTTCGCAGCCGAAATCTTACGCGCCTGAAATTTGAAATTTTGTCGCGCCTTAAAATTTAGCGCACCCGCCAAGTATCGCAGTACCCATCAAAGCCCCTGCGCGCTAGAGGGCGCGGCCAACTCCTCTATAAATTTACCGGGCTCGCAATGAGTTATTTTACTCTCTATCGTAAATTTTTCGCCGTCAAATTTAAAATATCTATATTCATTGATTAGCTCGCCGTCAGGGTATTTGTCGCTAGATTTTACCTTAAGAGCGCCCAACGCGCCGTTTTCAAAGGTCAAAAACGTCTTTTTAGCGTATTTGCTCTTTATCTCGTCGCTGCCGTCTAAGTATGAGAAAAAATCATATTCTATGCCGAAGCGAGCGGAGTCGTGCGGCGCCAAAGAGCTCATCTTAGAGCAGTCGCAATCTGCGCCGCATGAGCGGACGTAATGAAATATATCAGCCATTTTTATACCCGTTTCGCTTGCTTCTACCGCCTTAAGCTTATCGCTTGCGAGTTTGCTAGAGCCTTTTGATACTCCGTAAACTAGATATAGATTTTCTTTAACTTTAAAAATTTTTATCACTCGCTCGCCACCCCATGCGGTATCAAGCGCCCATTCGCCGCAGTCGCAATCCCGCCTGCCGCCAAGGACGCAGTCTTGCAGCTGCTGCGCACCCTTGTCCGCAAAATCCATAATGAAATTTTGCCCGCCGCTTGCATATTGATATGCTACGTAGCTCGCGCCCATTGTGCCGCCGGTGCTGATATCTACCGAATATGCCCGAAACTTGCCGTCCTGCGAGATCGCCATATTCGGCGCGAACTTTAAGGATTTTAAAATTTGAGGCGCTCTCTCGCCCACGCTTTGTAAAAACTCCATAAACGCAGCCCTTAACCTAACTATGCTCTCGCAAGGCGTACCATCGGGGCGATGCCCGGCTTCGTCAATCTCCTGAAGCGCCGTGCTTAAATTTGCGGTTAAAATTTCTAGGTTTTGATCCTTTTGAGCGCTGTTTACACCTTCTGCCAAAGCGGGCGCTGCCTCGGCGAACATGAAGCTTAATAAGCACAAAAACGAGATTAAAATTTTCAAGTCGCATCCTTTAAATCTTTGATTTTCGCTAGATTATAGCGCAAATTTACGCCGCGCGAGATTTGGATTTAGAATTTGCGCCCTCAATTTAAAATCCAAATCCGCTCGCTGTAGAATTCTGCGAAATCCCGAAATTTGAAATTCCTTGAAGTTGTAAAATTCCTCGAGGCTGCCGTTTGGAATTCGCCTTTCAAAGCATAAGGCTAAGTAGCAGCAAAAATCCGATGAAGCTTAGAGCGTTGCCGAAGGAGCCGCCGATGTGATCGCCGAGCTGCGTCAGCACGAGCGCGCCGCCTAGACGCAGACCTATTTGAAGCGCCACGCTCGCGATAAAATCTATCACGCGCCGAAGTCCGCTGCGCGTATCGCCGAGCTTCATGCCGCGGCTTTGATTCCAAATCCCGCTTACGCGGTAGTCTTTGTAGCGGGCGCGAAGAATATCGCCGTTTTGCAGCTCAAAGCTCTGCGAGGCGTTCTTTGTCTTAGCGGGTGCCGCGGCTTCGGCGGAGCTGGCGGAATTTATAGAATTTCTTGCGTTGGCAGAATTTGCAGAGCTTGTAGAATTCGCTGATTTCGCAAAATTTTTAACGCTCGCAGAATTTGCGGAATTTTCTGCGCCTAAATTCTTAAATTTCATGCAATTTTCGCCGTCCGCAAGCTCCGCTAAATTTTGATCCGCGCGTAGCGCGTCAAAGACAATACGCCGCTTGCTGTCGCCCGATAAATATAGCCCGTCCAGCGCGAAGCCATAATAATAAACGTCGCCGCTTTGCAGCACGCGCACGCCGCTAGCATAGCCCTCCGCTTCGCCGCTTCGCTTGGGCTCTTTGGAGTGCGGAAGCGCTACGAATATGCGTCCGAACTTTGCGGCGCGCCAGTCTCTTCGCATAAATCTAAAGCTGCAATACGCAAAAGGCGCGAGGATGAGCAGGGCTAGCAGCCCCGCAGGAGCCCTTGCATCAAAGATAAAGATTATGCAGTAGATGCTCATCGCAGCTAGCACTACGCCGAAGGCTGCAAATATCGCGGCGAGCGCCGTGCTACCGGCGTCCTTCCAGCGCTGCGCGCCTAGGCTTAGATTAACGAAATCTAGCGGGGAGGGGGCGAAATTTACCGAAGTGCCGTGCTCCTCGCGGGTAGAATTTAAAGAGAGGGAGCCGCTTAAATCTTTGCAATTCAAACTCGAAGTATAAAGTTCCGTATTAGCGTTCGCCTGTTCGTTAAGGTCTTCGCGGATAAAACCCAAAGCGGCGGAATTTATGCCGCTGCGATCTTTGCCCACTAAATCAGATACCGCAGAATTTTGTCGTGCACTTGCCGCGGTATCGCTATGTGCGTCGCGGTTTGAATTTGCGGCAGCGGAATTTCCGCTACTTGAAACTTCGCAGTTAGGGCGCTCTGCGGAATTTTCAGCGCTTAAACCTACGCCGCTTAAGGCCTCGCGGCAGGAATTTAAGCCTCTCAAAGCCTCCCCGCCGGAATTTGAGCTTGAAGCCTCGTATATCACCGCCAGCTCGTCGCCCTCGCGTATCGGAAGATAAAGTCCGTCGCGCCTTAAGTCCAAATTCCCCGCAAAGCGCAAGCGCTCCAGCGTAAAGCTAAATTTAGCCGTGCCTGCAGCCGCAGGCTGTAGCTTCAAATCCCTAGCCGTGCCGCGAGCAAGCTTGATTTGCTGCGGAGAAAGAAATTTAGCAAATCCCATGCGCGCCTTTCAGATCTCGCAAAATTCCGTTCCTCCTACTTTGCGGCGGATTTTTTGCGGATCTGGATATTGATGAGCTCCACCAGCAGCGAAAACGCCATCGAGAAGTAGATGTAGCCCTTAGGTATGTGAAAGCCCAGCCCGTCGGCGATCAGCGAGACGCCCACCAAAATCAAAAACGCAAGCGCTAAAATTTTGATCGTCGGGTTTGTGTCCACAAAGCGCGCGATCGCGCCGCTAGCGAGCATCATCACGCCCACGGCGATGATGACTGCGAGGATCATCACGGGCAGGTGCTGCGCCATGCCCACGGCGGTGATGACGCTGTCGAGCGAAAAGATGATGTCCAAAACGGCGATCTGCACGAGCGTGCCGCCGAAGCTTGCCTTGCCGCTGCTAGCGCTGCGCTCGTGTGCCTCGCCCGTGGCGCTGGAGTGGATCTCGAGCGTGGATTTGACGAGCAGAAACAATCCGCCGCCGATCAGCACGAGGTCGCGTCCGCTAAAATCGCGCGCAAGCACGCTAAATAGCGGCTTGGTTAGCCCCATGATCCAGCTTAAGCTAAGAAGTAGCAGTATGCGCGTGAACATCGCAAGCGCAAGCCCCATTATACGGGCGCGTCCGCGCTGCGCCTCGGGCAGGCGGCCGCACAAAATCGCGATAAAGATGATATTGTCGATGCCAAGCACGATCTCAAGCCCCGTGAGCGTCGCCAGGCTGATCCATGCCTCGGGTGAGGCGATCCATTCAAACATCGGTTTCCTTTGGGTGAAAATTTAAGCCGTGATGATAGCGAAAGTTTGGTTAAAATTTCTAAATTTTACCGCCTTCGTGCGCGAAACTGCGCGTGGAATTTCGGCGATGCGATGCGGACGGTTTATCTTGTAATTTTACCGCAAGACTATTTCGCTAAAAGGCGTAAAGCGCCGCATGCGCGGCAGAATTGCGGCGCATGGAATTTAGTGGATTGAGAGAGCGAAATTTTTGCGGCGAAATTTTAAAATTTAAGCTCTAAATTTACCCGTTTTTAAGCAGGGGGGGGGGTAGCATTATTTTCAGAATTTATTTCAAAGGAGTGAAGATGAGATATGCACTAGGTGTCGCGCTTGCGACGTTAATTTTTACGGGATGCGGCGCAGACGAAGTAGAGCTCGTGAAAAACTACACTTTGCCTGATTTCAAGTCTATGAGTATCGGCACGGCGATCGAGGGCTCGAAAATCTGCAAAAATATCACCTGGAGCAAAGAGGAAAACGGCGGATTAAAGACGGTTAAGATGGTCTGCGACGTGGATGTAGAGCATAGGCTTAAATCATATAAACAAGAGATGTTAGACTCATCTTTAAAAAGGGTTATGACTTTTTATGAGGGCAAGGCTTACGACGCGCAGGGTTTGTTTAAGCTGGCAAAAGAATACTGCAAATTAAACGAAGCTAAATTTCAAGAAACACTTAAAAATCAAAGGCAAAATAGAATTTTTGAGGAAGAATGGAAGTCGGTCGATTGCGACGACAAATTAAAAGGGGAGATACTAAAAGAAAGCAATACCGAAATCTACATAGACTTTATTATGGAGTGCTTAAAAGCAGCCGTTTATTACTCGCAAATAACGGCAGAGCAGTTGGACGCGAGCTTCGGACATAAAGAAGGTGGATCATCAAAGCTTGCTATCGAGCTAAATTTTATCGTAAATGAGGGTAAAAGCGTAAGTCTGTCTGATAAATTTAAACTTATCACGAACGGTAAAGAAGATCCCGTAAATAAAATGAAGTCAAAAGATGTCATAGCGGGCTTCTACGAAAGGCAATAAGCGCCCTATCTCGCGGTTAAATTTTATAAAATTTTAAAATTTAGCCGCTTTTCTTATAATAAAATTTCATTCAAAATTTCAGGTGCGGTTTTAAATTTAAAACGCAGCGGAAGCAGTTTCACCCGCCGCGCCGTGAAATTTTACGCCGAATACAAGCTTATTTATCGTGTCCTTGCAGATACGCAATCGCACTAAGTGCGGCAACCGCGCCGTCGCCTGCCGCGCAAACGACCTGTTTAGGCGCATCCTGCCTCATATCGCCCGCCGCAAATAGCCCGTTAACGCTTGTTTGCATCTTTAAATTTACCGCGACCTGCCCGCCCGGCGTGATGTCGCAGATGAACTTGCTGCTTTCGTCTTTTAGCACCTCGTTTCGCACGTCAAGCCCCACGAATACGAAGATCCCCGGCAGCTGCAGCTCGCGCGTGGCGCCGCTTGTTTTATCCTTGACTACGACGCCAGTTACGCCGCTTGCATCGCCCTTGATCTGCTCTACGAGCGCGTTTGTGATGAGCTCGATATTCTCACTTTCGCGTACCTTTTGCACGGTCGAAGGCGCGGCGCGAAACTCGTCGCGGCGGTGGATTAGGTATACTTTGGAGCAAATTTTAGCTAGATACAGCGACTCCTCTAACGCCGTGTCGCCGCCGCCGAGGACGGCAACCTCTTTACCCTTGTAAAAAAACCCGTCGCAGGTCGCGCAGGTACTTACGCCGCGACCGAAAAACTCGTCCTCGCCCTCGATCCCCGCGCGGCGCGGAGTAGAGCCCGTAGCGACAATAACGGCACGCGCGCATCGTGTTTGATCGCCCTCGAGATAGATCGTAAAATTTCCATCGCCGTCTTTTGAGACGCGCAGCACGCGCACCATCTCGTGCTTCAGCCCGAAGCGGAAGCACTGCTCCTGCCAAGGTGCCATAAAGCTCATCCCGTCGGTTACCGCGGCGACGCCCGGATAGTTTTCCATCTCGGAGCTTGAGGTGATCTGCCCGCCGGGCATCCCCATCTCAAACATCACGACGTCCTTTAAACCGCCTCTTGTAGCATAAAGCCCCGCCGCTAGCCCTGCAGGGCCGCCGCCGATAATTGCTAAATCTAACATTTTTTCTCCTTAATTATTTTATTAAGTAAAGCCGTGGGCGTTAAATTTACGAATTTAATTAATAAAACGATGAGTGGGAGAAAAAAAGGGCGAAAGCCGCCCTTTTAAAATTTACAGAAGCGAGTTTAGTTTGTCGGCTATGATCTGCTTAGATTGCGCGCCGATGAGCTGAGCTTTTAGCTCGCCGTCTTTGAAAAATAGAATCGTAGGGATCGAGCGCACACCGAACCGCACCGCCAAATCCTGCGCTTCGTCGGTATTTACTTTGCAAATTTTAGCCTTGCCCTCGTAATCGTTCGCAAGCTCCTCGATGATCGGGGCGATCATACGGCACGGCCCGCACCAAGGCGCCCAAAAATCGACTAGCGCGACACCCTCTTTAATAACGTCGAAATTCTCCGAAGTAAGCTCTATATACTTTCCCATAATGTTCTCCTTGTGTTAAAATTCCGCGAATTATAGTTTATTATCTTAAATAAATAATAAAAATTCTAATTTAAAAAGATATGTTGGCGATAAATTTTATCTGCTTTGGATAAACTTCCACTACGTCGATCTGCCACGACTCGTCCGTATCGCAGCTCATCAGATAAAATTCCGCCGCCTTTAAAATTTTAGCCATCTTGGCGCCCGTCACGCGCTCTGCAGCGTCGTAATCGCCGCTCGTAGCCTTCACCTCTACAAAGTGCAAAATTCCGCCCTTACGCGCGATTATGTCGATCTCGCCGAAGCGGCAGCGGAAATTTCGCTTTAAAATTTCAAACCCTTCGCCGCGTAAAAATTCCGCCGCACGGTCCTCGCAGGCAAAGCCGAAAATGTATTCCTTTAAGCTCAACTTAGCTTTCGATCCTGATCATAAAAGGCTTCTGCGTGATGAAATTTTCGCCACTAATCACGCTTATTGCGCGCTTGATATCCTTCTCGCAGCACGTATGCGTCGTGAAAAACAGCGTCACTTCCTCGTCCGTTTTGAGCTTAGGCTTTTGCAAAAAGCTGTCGATCGAAAGATCGTTTAAACTCATAATGTTCGTAAGCTTCGCGAGCACGCCCTTTTCGTCGCGCACGCGCAGCCTGAAATAGTACTTCGTGCGGATCTGCTCGCTAGGCAAAATTTGCATAAAATTTTGGCTCGGCAAAATTTTATATCCCAGCATCGGATTTTTGTTATCGCGCGCAATGTCGATGAGATCGCTTATAACCGCACTTGCCGTAGCGCTTCCGCCCGCGCCAGGTCCGTAATACATACTCTCGCCGACGCAGTCTCCGTAGATGCTCACGCCGTTCATCACGCCGTCTACTTTTGAGAGCATCTGATCTTTCGAAATGAGCGCGGGATGGACGCGCAGCTCGACTTTATTATCGCACGCGCGCTTGGCTACCGCAAGCAGCTTGATTATGAAGTCAAATTCGCGCGCAAAATAGATATCCTCCTGCGTGATCTCCTCAATTCCCTCGATCAAAATATCTTCCGGATCGCCGTGCACGCCGTATGCGATGCTAGCTAAAATCAAAAGCTTGTGCGCCGCATCGAACCCGCCGATGTCAAAGCTAGGATCGGCTTCGGCGTATCCGAGCTCTTGAGCTCGCTTTAGCGCGTCCTCAAATTTCTCGTTTTTTTGCATCATATTCGTAAGGATAAAGTTGCTCGTGCCGTTTACGATGCCGATTATTTTTTCGATACGATTGGCGCTTAGCCCCTCGCGCAGGGTTTTTATGATCGGAATTCCGCCCGCTACGCTCGCTTCAAAGCCAAAAGGCGTATCGCCCGCCAAAGCCTGAAGTTTGTAGCGATGATAAGCCAAAAGCGCCTTATTTGCGGTAACAACCGCCTTTTTGCGCTTTAAAATTTCGCTTACGATCTCATAGGGCTTTTCTACCCCGCCCATAAGCTCTACAAAAACGTCGATATCGTCGCGCTCAATGATGCTTTTTGCGTCGCTGCTAAGCGGAATTTGCACATCGCGCTTTTTGCTCTTGTCGCGCACGAGTCCTATTACGGGCTCTATGCTAACGCCCGCGCGCGCAAGGATGATATCTTTATTTTTAATCAAAATGTTTGCAACTTCGCTACCTACGGTACCGACGCCTAAAATCGCTACTCTCATCAGATCTCTTTCAAATATTTTTTTATATTTCTAGCGGCCTGGCGGGTTCTATTTTCGTTTTCGATAAAAGCGATCCGCACGTAATCGTCTCCCGCCGCGCCAAAGCCAACGCCCGGGCTTACGGCGACGCACGCCTTGGTGAGAAGCTGCTTGGAAAACTCCATACTCCTTAGATGAGCCGCCGCTGGCGGCAATTTCGCCCACGCAAACATCGACGCGCTAGGTTTAGCGATCACCCAGCCCGCGTCCGCAAAAGCGTCTATCAAAAAATTCCTACGCTTCTGATAGGTCACGCGGATATCCTCTACGCACTCTTGCGGTCCGTTCAGCGCGATCGTGGCGGCTACTTGTATCGGCGTAAACATGCCGTAATCAAACCAAGATTTGATCTTTTTAAGCGCGGCGACGAGCTTTTTATTACCGCTAACAAAACCCACGCGCCAGCCCGCCATATTGTAGCTTTTAGAGAGCGTGTACGCCTCAACTGCGACGTCCTTTGCGCCCTGAACCTCAAAGATCGACGGCGTTTTGTAACCCTCAAAAGCGATCTCTGCGTAAGCGATATCGCTGATGATATAAAACCGTTCCTGCCGTGCCATCGCCACGAGCCGCTCGTAGAAGCTCTTTTGCACGACGACGGTGGTAGGGTTATGCGGGAAATTTACGACGACGTATTTTGGGCGCGGAATGCTCTCGTCGAAGGTCTTTTGCAGATCAATGAAAAATTTATTCTCATTAAAATTTAAATTCTCATCATAGGCAAGCGGGATTTTAACGACGTTGCCGCCCGCGATGATGAAGGCTTGAGTGTGGATCGGATACGCAGGATCGGGCACCACTGCGACATCGCCCGGATTTACGATCGCGCTAGTTAGGTGCACGAAGCCCTCTTTAGAGCCCATCACCGCGACGATCTCGCTTTCAGGATCCAAGATCACGCCGTATTTGCGCTTGTACCAATTCGCGCAGGCAAGTCGCAGCTTGTAGATGCCCTGGCTTACGGAGTAGCCGTGCGTCTTGTCCTTTTGCGCGCTTTCGCAAAGCTTGTCGATTATATGCTGCGGCGTCCTGCCGTCGGGATTGCCCATCGAAAAATCGATTATATCCTCGCCAGCTCTGCGCGCCGCCATTTTTATGGCATTGACCTCGGCAAAAACATAATTGGGCAAACGCTCGATTTTTGAAAAACGAATTTCGTCAAACATCTCAAACCTCTTATCTTAAAGTAATTTTCAAGCTTTATTTAAAATTTAGCGCCTTAACGCGCGATCTGCTCGTACCGCACGGAGGCAAAATTTCAATCCTTAGCGTCGATGCGGCGGCGCTTTTTATATTGCTCGGGCAATTTAAACTTTTACCTCGCTAAAATTTTAAAACCGCGGGGGCATTGATCGTTTAAATTTATCGCATAGCGACCATTTGCGCGACATTTAAATTTACGTCAGCTCAAAACGATAACGATCAAAGCTGCCGTTTTTACGCCGCGTTCTCGAACGATAACCCTTTAAATTTATCGCGCTACCGCAAGCGGCCGCAGCGCTTGAAATTTTATCCGCACCGTTAATTTTACCTACGCCGTTTAAAATTTTATCCAAGGCGGCGCAGTTTAAACCTTTTAAATTTACACTCGCGAATTTAAATTTAAACCGAGCACCGTAGCAAGCCGAAATTTTACTATCAGCGGCGGCAAAAGCCCTAAGAGCGAGAGCTTTACCACTTTTTGCCCTTGTTTAGGCGCAGAAACTCATCGGCTGAAATTTTAGTGATATTGCCATCTTTGACGTGGAATTTTTGAGTGTTTCTTTCGCTGAAAGTTACGTTGCCATCGGCTTTGCCGAGCTCAAACATCCCGTGACCGGTAGAGATTAGCAGCTCCTCATCCCCTTGCGAAGCGACTACGTAAGGGGCATTGATGACCATCTCACGCTTCTTGCCGCTTTTTAGATCAATGATCCCGATCCACATCTTGCCGCGTGGATTAAGCACGATATCTTTGCTGGGCGCAGGTGCGCTTTGCGTGGCGTTTTCGTCGGTGGAATTTTCCTCCGTTTTGGCACTCGCGCGCTCAATCCTGATAGAGCGATCCAGCGCGTTTAGCGAGCTTAAATTTTCATCCACAGCAGCGGCTGCATTGGCATCTGACTTTAGTGCGAATTTTTCATCTGTAGTGTTGTGCGAAACAACGTCGATACCGATATTTTCAAGCTTTTTTTGAGTATTATTTACGATCGGAGCGTCCGAGTAGGTGGTTTTGTTTTGTTCCCATAAAAGCGAACCCAAAAATTCGCCGAAGCTTTTATAAAGTCCAAAATAAAAGATCGCGCCTATGATTAGTACCATCGCAAGCAGCCATAAAAGCCAACCGCTGCCGCTTTTGTTAGGGCTAACTCTTTGACCATAGACCTGCTCGACTTTGGCCTTTTTAACGGGCGCAAAGCTCGCTTTGGCGCTCTCAAACTCGCTAAGCCAGTCCGATAGATCCAGCCCGAACTCGCGCTCTAAAATTTTAATGTAACCCCTAACGTTAAAATTTGCCAGCTTCTCGAAGTCTTTGTTTATGATGTATTCTAAATTTTGCGCGTCGATGCGCGTCGTGCGCGCAATCTCGATCAGATCCATAGATTTTAATTTATCTAGATCGCTGCTTTTTGGCTGCTGTGTTTGCTCCGGCTTCTCGGTTTGTTCCGCCTGCTCGTCCGTATTATTTAACTTCTCTTTTATTTCTTCCATTTAAAATTCCATCGCATAATATCGCAAATGCCGCGCTTACATTAAGCGAGTCCCAGCCTTCGCGCATCTTTATTGATACCGCGCAGTCGCATTTTTTAAGCGCCCTGGCAGGTATCCCCTCTTCTTCGTTCCCCATTACGAGTGCATTTTTCGCGCCGAGCTCTAACTCCTTAAAGCTCGTCCCGTCCGCACTCGCGGCGTAAATTTCAAAGCCGCTTTGTCTAAGCTCGTTTATCACGCTAAGCCCGTCTGCGGCCTTAACGACGTTTAGCTCATACGCCGCGCCCGAGCTTGCGCGCACTACGCCCGCCATATTTAGATTATTTGCGACGATGATCACGCTGTCCGCGCCCAAAGCATAGGCGCTGCGCATTATCGCGCCGATGTTTCCGACATCGGTAAGCCCGTAAAGGATCGGCACGAATTTATCGTCTTTGACGCTAGCTAGATCGCCGAAGCTAAACTCCTCCACCTCGGCCAAGAAGCCTTGATGGTTGCCGCCGCGAGCGAGGGCTTGAGCTTTTTTCGCATCGGCGCGCTCGATCTTTACGCCGGTCGCGGCGATCTTTTTAAAAATTTCTTTCTCGCACTCCTTTGCAAGGATGATGCGGATAAATTTCTGCGGATGCCGGTTTAAAAGGTGCAAAAACAGCTGCTTGCCGTAAATAATCATTTTGGGATTTTAGCGAAAAACGGTTAAAATATGACTTAGCGTATCAAATTTTTATATATTTCTTTGGCGGGTTCGCCGTTTATTTTTGAGAGTAGTTTCGCTTTTATTTTTGGCGCGATCTCAAGCGATAGAATATCTTCCTGCGTGATTTTTTCAAAGCTTTTCTCGCCTGCGCCGTCAATCACGACGCACCATTCGCCGTTTAAATTTGCGCCGTTTAGACTAGATAGAACCTCTGCAGCGCTACCGAAAAATTTTGTTTCAAATTTTTTCGTAGCTTCCTTAATCGCAAAAATTTTGCGCTGCGCATCGATCCCCGCGATCTGCTCTATTAGCTTTATCACGCGCTTGGGAGATTCGTAGAGTACGCACGGATAGGGGCTTTGCATTAAATTTAGGATCTGAGCTTTGCGCTGTGCGCCGTCATTATTTAAAAAGCCTAAAAAGCTAAATTCTTTCTCCACCAGCCCGCTTGCGGCGGCTGCGAGCAGCAGAGCGTTTGCGCCGCTAAGCACCTCGTAAGGCACGCCGCTTCGCTGCGCAAATTTTACGAGCGCAATTCCCGGATCGCTGATGCAGGGCATGCCCGCATCGCTTACGTATGCGCAAGCTTTTTCGCGCAGAAGCGACGGATCAAAGTCAGCGAAAAACTCCGCTTCATTGTGCGTGTGCAGAGAGTAAAACTGTGAAATTTTAAATGAAATTTGAAATTTATCGGATAATAAGTTTAGAAGTTTTTTTGAAACCCTCGTATCCTCGCAGATTAGGATTTCGCAGCTTTGCAATACCTCAAGCGCGCGGCCCGAGATATCGCTTAGATTTCCTATCGGCGTAGGAATGAGATATAGCAACTATTTCATTCCGTATTTTTGTTTAAATTTCTCGACGCGGCCCGCGCTATCTACGATCTTCTCGCTGCCGGTGAAAAACGGGTGGCAATTGGAGCAGATATCGACGCGGATCTCAGGCTTGTTCGAGCGCGTTTTAAAAGTGTTGCCGCAAGCGCAGGTAACGGTCGTTTCGACAAAGTTTGGGTGGATATCTTTTTTCATTTTTGATCCTTTTTGATGATTTTAAAAGGTTGCGATTATACAACTTTTTTATCTAAAAAGCAAATTTAAAGGGTTTTAAAAACTCTCGGCAAAGCGCTGATTTTCTTTTTGAACATGCTTTTTGGGTGCGAAAATTTTAAAATTTAGCCCGTTTGCGGGTAAAATTTTATTTCACCGCGACCTGCAGCGGCGTGCAAAATACAAGCGCGCGCGAATATACGCCGCGGCAAATACGCGTCGTGCGCCAAGCCGCCGATAAATATAGCAGATCGCGCAAGGCAAATTTTAAATTCCAAAATTTTAAGCGCGCGACTTTTAAATTTTAAAATTTGCCGAGCGTTTAAAACATCAGCTTCGCGCAAGTTGCGATCAGCGCGGTGTTTGAGCGCAAAATATAGGGGCTATTAAGCGCATAGGCTTTTTTAAATTTCTCCCTTTCGCGCGGCGAAAATCCGCCCTCCGGGCCTACGAACGCGATCTCATCGCCGCCGAAAATGTCGATGTTCTTGCCGCCAAAATCGATCAGGCTTACGTTTTCATATCTTTGTGCAAGCTCGTCCGAGCCGCCCAAAACCTCGATCTGCATGATGGAATTTCGCCCGCATTGCTGCGACGAGTTGATCAAAATCCGCTCCATCCTCTGCAGATCGAGCCGCACGTTTTTCTGCGACAGATCGGCATAGACCAAAACAAGCTGCCCGACGCCCATCTCGTTGAGCGCAGGCAGGCTCTTTTCGATCACGGCGCTCTCGACGACCGCCCAAGCGACGCAAAAATCGTGGCTAGGCGTAAAAACCGAGCTTTTAAAAACCAAATTCAGAGCCGCACCTTTGCGCGAAATTTCGGCGATCTCATATAGATAACTCGCCCCGTCCTTTAGATTTCGCACGTCTATGCGCTCGCCCGCCCTTGCTCGTCTGGCCTTTAGGTGTAAAAACTGATCATTCTGCAAAACTAGGCTCTGTTCGCCTGCAAGCTTATCGTAAAAATATACCATCAAATAACACTCGCTATCAAAATTATCGCTAAGCTTAGCCCCAAAATCACTCGCATTTTGCGCTGATACGGCGCAAAGTTTTGACTTAGATACGCTATTTTCAGCCGTTTGTACGATACCGCGCTAAGCGCGATCATCGCTAGCGATCCGACCGCCATAAAGTAAATTTTAAAGCTCAGATCAAAGCGCAGCACCGCTAGCATCACGCTTCCGCTAATTATCAGCGCCGCGATGCACGAATAATAGATCGGCAAAAACAGCCTGATGCGCCTAAGAAATCTAAGCCCAGATCTGCTCTTTTGCTTTAAATTTTCAGCTTGCGGCGCAGAGACGGCGGAATTTAAAGCCTTGCCGCGAGGGCAAAATTCTGCCGCCGCGTCTATTTTAAGCTGGGTAAAGATCAGATAAATTATCGTTAAAATCGCCGCAGCTAGCGCGAAAAATTTATGAAAACCCAGGGCGCTTTGATACAGATAATCCATCACTTCCGCCGGAGGGTTAAATTTGCAGGATAAAATTTTGCGCGGCTAGAGCCAAAACGATTAAATTTAGACGCAAATTTTTTCGGCGCGAGATAAAGCAGACCTATTCCGTGCCTTTGAAATTTTAAAAACCATTCAAAGCGGCTGCGGATATTTGTTGCGTCAAAATTTACCGCGTGCGCGTTCAACCCCGATTTCGCGCCGTATCTCTCGCGCCAAGAATGAAATTTTGCGGATAGAGCTTTATAAAATTTAAAATTTCTTTGCGCAAATCGCACGGGTAAAAATGACGCTAAAATCGCGCTTGTGCGCCGCATACAAACCACGCAAATTTCAAAAAATTCCAAATTTAGACGCCGATTTTTCAACGCTCCGCCCTATTCGGTCACCGGAAGCGGCGGCATATCGGCGTTTATATCGACTTTGGGCTCGCTAGGCGCGATAGGCACATCCTTCGGCACCTCGCTATCTACCGGCGGCTTTCGCAAGGTGTCCTTTTTCTCATCGTCGCAACCGCCCAAAGCAAGCGCGCAGGCAAAGACTGCGCACGCGGCAAAAATGCGAACGAGCCCCGCGCCAAATTTAAATAAATTTCTCATCAGCAATCCTTTGGATAGATGATTTTTTCGCCGCGCAGTAGCTTTTGCCAAAACTCCGGCTGCCTCCACTCCTCGCGCACGGCGGGCGAGAATTCTATCTCATCCAGCGCGATCTCGCCCATCTGCGCGTTGTAGGCGTCCTCGCGGAAGCACTGCGCGTAGCCGGTGGCCGTTTCGTGTACGATGACGCTGTGAAGCTTTACTTCGCGCTCACCGTTTTGCATCTGAGTCAGGCTCAAAAGTCGGTCCACAAGGACGAAAAAAATTCTACAAAACTGCTCCGCGCTCGGATTTAGCGGTATCTGCACCCAGCGTGCGCTGTGTTTTTTCAGATCCGCGATGTAGCTCGCATCATCGCGCGCATAGATCGTCACGGCGTGGTCAAAACTATCGATAAGCTCGCGGATACCGAGCTTCATGTAGCCGAAGTCATACACCATCCCCGCTTCATCCAAAAAATTTGAGCTAAGCAAAATTTCACATCTGTATGAGTGGCCGTGGATGCTCGTGCGACACCGCTTCGAACCGCACAGGCGCACGATGTGAGCGTTTTCGAATTCGTATAATTTCCTGATTATCATACCCCGTCCTTCTCGCCCCAAATTCTAATGTGCAGGCGATCGGAGTAATTATAGCCGTTTTTTAGGCAAAAATCCACGCAAAATTGCGCGGCGCTTTCCAGCTCGCGACGATCTGCGCCGCACGGCATGCAATAAACCTCGCCGCCGCATGCCGCTAAAATTTCAGCGATCTCAGGCTGCGCGTCAAACTCGGGCGAGATCACGAACTTGTAAAAGCTATCCTTTGCGTTTTGCCTTAAGCTTCGTAGCGCGGCAAAGCTCAACCTGCGTTCGCGCGGCTCGGCAGAGTTTGAGAGCTTAGGCGAGATCGCAAATACGCAGCTTTTGTAAGCGGGAAAATTTTCAAAATCCACTAAAATCGTGCCGTTGGTCTCAAAATGCACCGCGTGTCCGCGTGCGAGCAACTCGCAGACGAACTCGTAAAATAGCACCTCTTTGTGATGTAACATCGGCTCGCCGCCGGTGATAACGATGATCGGCTTTTGATAAAGCTTAGCGCTCTGCGACGCGGCAGCGCTTTGCGGATCTAAATTTAAAGAATTCTGCGCCGCGGAATTTAAAGAATTCTCGTTCGTTAAATTTAAAGAATTTTTTGCGCTACCGTTTGAGCGGGGAGGCGTTTGTGCGGCGGAATTTAACGTATCGCTTTCAGAAAAGGGTTCGGCGGCGCAAAAACCCGGCGCAGGGCACGCAGGTGCGGAGCGAGAAAGATCGAATAAATTTGGAATTTTATTCAAAAGCTGGGCTAAATTTAAAATTTCTTCGTGCTCAAAGTGGCTCGTAAAAACCGCGCGGATCGTATCGCAGCCGCGCAAGATCTCGCCGGTCTTTGGCGAAATGCGCTCGCCGCCGAAGCCCGCACAGCGCAGATTACAGCCCGCAAAGCGAAAGAAAAACGCGAGCCTGCCCGCATATTTGCCCTCGCCTTGGATACTTAAAAAGCTCTCAACAAGCCTCATCCGCCCGTCTCGTAAAATGCGCGGCTTGAAATTTCATTCGAAGCGTCCGTTTGCCAGCGATTTTTTTCGGGCTTATTCGCTAAAATTTTAGCCAAAATTTCGGCGGCTGCGGCGATGTCGCCCTCTTTGACCGCCTTTTTGATACTTAGTGCGTCCTCGAAGTAAAGACAAGGGATCAAAAGCCCCTCGGCGCTTAGTCTGATGCGGTTGCAACTCTCGCAAAAATCGTGCTTGTGCGGATCGATGATACCGAAGGTGTAGCCGTCCCCGAGCGCGTAAAGCGACGCGGGCGAGCTCTGCGATTTCGGCAGAGCGGTAAAGATAAATTTACGCCTTAAAATATCTAAAATTTCACTCGATTTTAAGCCTGTAAGATCGCCGGCATGGGTGTTTTCCATAAATTCTATAAAGCGGATCTGGCAATCCTTCTCGCGGGCAAATTCCAGCAAATAAATAAGCTCGTCGTCGTTGATCCCTTTTAGCGCGACGGTGTTTAGCTTGACCTTTAGTCCCGCTTCAAGCGCGGCGTCAAGGCCTTCTAGGACGTTATAAAGCACGCCGCGCTGGGCTATAAATTTAGCTCGCTCCGGGCGCAACGAGTCAAGCGACATATTGATGCGCTTTAGCCCCGCGTCTTTCAGGGCGCGCGCGTAGTTTTTGAGATAATATCCGTTGGTGGTAAGCGCAAGATCGATACCCGGAGCGTAATCCGCGATCATCTTTATAAAATCCTCGATCCCCTTTCGCACCAGTGGTTCGCCGCCGGTGATACGGATCTTTTTTACGCCGCCGTCAATCGCAACCTTGACGAATAAAAACATCTCCTCAAAGCTTAAAATATTCTCTCGCGGCACCCAATTAAACGGCGTACTCGGCATGCAATATCTGCATCTGAAATTACACCGCTGCGTAACTGAAATGCGCAAATAATCGATCGTTCGTCCAAATTTATCAATTAGCATATTTTGCCTTAATATCAATTTGCGGCGATTATATAAAAAACAAGGCGATTTTGCAAAATTTTATTTTTATATTGCTCCGGCTATTTTCTTACCGAGCCGATGAGCTCTTTAAGCTGGTCCAGAAGCGGTCTGATCTGCTTTTCTACCCGCTCGTCGATCATCGTAGGCACTACATCTAGTCTCTGCTCTATCGTCTCGTCGATTACGTCGGCAATCGCGTTTATATCGATATTAGGAGCGACTTTACCGCCCGAATCGATCATCTCTTTTAGCTCCTCGACTTTCTTTTTAAGCAGATAATTTTCCTGCATAGCATCGGTCAATACCTGATCGAAGCGCTCGAATTTTTTATCCGCTTGCTTATCCTTAAAATATATGACGAAAAACATCAAAAATATAACGACGCAAAGTCCTAAAATGATGATAGTGTTAAGATCCATAGGGGTTCCTTAAAATAAATTTACAAAAATAAAAGCAAAAAACGCAATGCCCAAATAGCCATTCAGCGTAAAAAACGCGCGATCGATCTTACTGAAATCACTACGTACGATCCTATGCTCAAAGTACAGGATCGTCGCGCACGCAGCCACGCCAAGATAGGCAAAAAAGCCTAAATTTGCCGCCGCGCAAAACAGCAGCCAAAAAAGCACCGCCACGGCGTGAAAAATTTTAGAGATAAACATCGACGCTTCCTTGCCGTAAAGCGCAGGGATGCTGTAAAGCCCTGCCGTGCGGTCAAATTCCATATCTTGAAGCGAATACAGCACATCAAAGCCGCCCACCCAAAATACTACCCCGAGGCATAGCAGCGCCGACCATAGCGGAATTGTGCCGCTAACGGCGATCGCGCCCGCAATCGGCGCAAGCCCCAAGCAAAAGCCTAGCATCAAATGTGCGGTCTCGCTAAAGCGCTTAAAATACGAATACCCACCCAATGCCGCTAAAATCGGCACCGAAAGCTTAAACGCCAAAGGATTTATAAACGCCGAAACCGCTATGAAAACCACCGCGTTTGCGATGATGAAAAGCAGTAAATTTCCGCGCCCGATCCGTCCGTCCACGCTGGGGCGCGAAGCGCAGCGCGGATTGGCGCGGTCGATGTCCTCGTCCAAGTAGCGATTTAGCGCCATTGCGAAGCTTCTCGCGCTTACCGCGCATAAAATCCCTAAACAAAGCAACTTCCAGCCGAACCATACCGAGCCGTTTTGCAGCTTGCTTGCGGTAATCATCGCCGTAAAGATAAACGGCAGCGCAAAAACCGAATGTTTAAAAACTATTAATTCGTTGATGTCGGATAAAATTTCTTTAAATTTAGCCATTTCGCCCCTTATTTTGGGCACTATTGTATCAAAAAAAAGTAAGAATAGCTCTAAATTTGATATAATTTGAACGAAAAATTTACGAAAGGAAACGCCTTGAGCCAAAATCAAAACTCGCACGCAAGCCCACAGATCGCGATCATCGGCACTACAGCAAGCGGCAAAAGCGATCTTGCGCTAAGTATCGCGCGAAAGATCGGCGCCGTGATTTTGAGCCTCGATTCGCTCTGCATTTACCGGCAGATTGACATCGCAAGCGCCAAGCCAAGCGAGGAGCAGCTGCGCGAGATCAGGCACTTCGGCGTAAATTTAATCTATCCAAACGAATACTTTAGTGTCGGCGAGTTTATCAAAGAATACGCAGCCGCGCGGGCTTTTGCAGAGCGTAGGGGTGCGCCTTTGATAATCACTGGGGGCAGCGGATTTTATCTAAAGGCGATGCTAAGCGGGCTAGCGCCGAAGGTTCCCGATTTTAAAAGTGAAATTTCAAACGATGAAATTTACGCTCTAGCGCTGCGGATCGATCCGGAATTTGCCGCAAAGCTTAGCGCGGCGGACAGCTTTCGGTTAAAAAAATGGCTAAGCATCTATAAATTTTGCGGCGAGGCGCCGAGTAAATTTCTGCGCGAAAACACCGCCTCGCCCGTGATTTCGGATATTAAAATTTTTGAGATCGAGGCGCCCAAGCAGTGGCTTGCAGGACGCATCGAAGCACGCACGAAGGCGATGTTTGAGCGCGGGCTTTTAGAGGAGGCGGAGTTTTTATTCGCCCGCTATGGCGCGGAGTGTAGGGCGCTAGGCTGCATCGGACTAAAGGAGTGCGGGCAGCTTTTGCGCGGGCAGATCTCGCGGGCGCAGTGCGAGCAGCTCGTAAGCCTGCACACGGTACAGCTTGCAAAGCGCCAGCGCACCTTCAACCGCTCGCAGTTCGCGGATAAAATTTCAGCGCCGCCGCAAGAGCTGGAGCGTGAAATTTTAAAGCTCCTTCGCCGCGAGATTTAAAATCGAAATTTATCAAAATTTGCGCGTTTGCTAAAAAACAACGGAGCAAGGGAGTAAAATTTAGATTTAATTTACCGCGCTGAATCGCGTCTTTAAAATTTTGCGGGTCGCGCCAAGGTCTCGTGCGGCGCGGAATTTCGATTAAATTTAATCGCCTTCGCAAATATCAAAGCTAAATTTATCGTTGTCAAGCCTACTGAAATTTTGATTTTCCGCGCTTGCGTTGCGCTTGAAAATAAAGGCGTAGCCGTATTTCTCGAAGTGCTGCGAACTGTTTTTTAGCCCAACGACGCAAAGCTCGTAAGTGCCGCTTTGCAAGCCAAGTTTGAGCGTGGAATTAAATTTTCGCATCTTGCCCGCAGCGCCGCTTTGGCACTCATAGCCTAGCTCGAGTTCGTCGCTTTTTAGCTCATCGAAATGATACTGCAAAGCATCGAAACTCGCTAGGATCGCGGAGTTGCTTTGCGGGGCGAAATACAGCCTATCCCGCTTGAAAGCTACTTCGTAGCCCGCAGACGGCGCAAACTCCTCGTCAATGCAAACGAAGATCTCATAGCTGCGCACCGTAAGCGGGTAGAAGGGTAAAGCTTTAGCGCCCTTTACGGCGTCATAAAACAGCTGCTTGTGCGCGTCCCAGTAGCTTAGAAGCTTTTTTGCTCTGCATTTTCGCTCCTTTAAAAACTCACTCAAATCGCGCACATCAAGCAGCGCAAAACCGTAGCCGTCAGCACTTAGCTCGCCCAAAAACATATCTCTCCTTGTTGGCAAAGCGCGATGGGTTCAATTCGCGCTTAAAATTTTAGCTCAATACCCGCTTAAAAAGACGAAATTATTTACCGCGCCGGTTAGGAATTTTACTAAAAACGGCGCCAGCACGCATGCTACGCTAGCTAGTACGACGGCAAATTTTATCTGCACCGAGACCGCGCTCAGCGAGCCGTCAAGCTCCGCGTCCTTTCGCGGCTCGTGCAAAAACATACGCACGATGAGGCGCAGATAGTAATACAGCGCGAGCGCGCTATTTACCGCCATGATAACGGCGAGGGCGAAGTAGCCCGAATTGACCGCGGCGCTTAGCAGATACATCTTGCCCCAAAACACGCTAAACGGCGGAATGCCTGCAAGCGAGAGCATGAAGATCGCCGCGCATAGCGCAAAAAGCGGATGGGTGCGGATCAGCCCGTCAAATTTCTCAAACGGATGCTCGAAGCGAGCCGCGAACTTGGAGCTTTGTTCGCAAATTTCGGCGCCTAGCTCGCAAGTTTCAGTGCTGAAAGGGATCGCTTCCGCGCCGGGCTCGCTCTCTTTAAAATTTTGCTCATTTTCTTTGAAATTTTGCTCGCCTGCTTTAAAGCTCCGCTCATTGCAAGTTAAATTTTGTCCGTTCTCGCTCAAATTTAACTCGCCGGCAAAGCTCGGCTCGCGATTTTGCGAAAAAGCGGGCCTTGGGTTTGAGATAGAGCTCTCGCCGTTTGCGTTTAAATTTAAAGCGGGGCTTTGGGTTTTAAATTTTAAATTTAACGAGCGCGCACGCCTTTGCCGCACGCACCAGATGAAGGCAAACGCGCCGAGATTGGCCGCGGCGTATAGGATCCAGTAGGTGAAAAGTGCGGCGTTTGCCTGCGTCGAGCCGATCACGATCGCGCAGAGCACGAAGCCTGCGTGCGAAATGGAGCTGAAAGCGAGCATCCGCTTGACGTCGCGCTGTACGAGCGCCATGAGGTTCGCTAAGCTCATCGTAAGCACCGCTACGGCGTAGAGCACGATGTTTAGCCACTGCACGCCGATGCTTTGCAGCGCTTCAAATAGCCTGATCGCCACGACAAAGCCCGCGATCTTGGGCACGACGGACAAAAAGCCCGCCATAGCCGAGCTCGCGCCCTCGTAAACGTCGGGCGTCCAGGTGTGAAACGGGATCAGCGAGAGCTTAAATCCTATCGAGACGATCATAAATGAGCAGGCGGCGAAAAGCAAAACATTGGTTTGTAAATTTGAACTCTTGGCGATCTGCGCGATGTTTGAAATTTCCATAGAGCCGGTCGATAGAAAAAACATCGCCGCGCCGAATGCGAAAAAGCCCGATCCCAGCGCGCCCATTATGAAGTATTTTAGCGCCGCTTCGACCGATCTGGCGCGGTTGTGAAGCGCGATTAGCGTATAAAGCGCCAGCGAGCCCGTCTCAAGCCCAACGAGGATCATCATTAAGCTTTCGCTCGCGACCATAAACTCATAGCCCACGAGCACGAATAAAAACAGCACGAAAAACTCCGCCGTGTGGTACTCGTGCGCACTTCTTGCACCCAAAGATAGAAAGATGAAAAATATCGAGCCTGCGAGCATAATAAGCATCGATAGCGTCGCGATTCCGTCCACCAGCATTACGTCGAAAAGCCCGCGTATGCCGCTGTTGTATCCAAAAACGAGCCCGAAGCCCAGAGCTAGCGCCAGTATCGTGATGACGGCGTAAAATTTATACGATAGCGTGCGCGCAAAAAGCGAAACCGCGAGCATCAGCAGGGCAAATCCTCCAAGTATCGCCATAGGCGCGATCGAGGCTAAATTTAAAAGATTATTTTGCATCGCTTCTTACCTTAAAATTTGCTTTTTCCATATAGGCGCGAGTCGCAGTCTGAGAGGCTTTGTTAAACATCAGCTCAAGGCTTTGCGTCACGCTGGGCTCGATGCTCTTTAGCATCAAATTTGGCGCGACGCCCAGCACTACCACCAGCACGCAGATCGGGACGATAGAGCAAAGCTCGGTTCTGTTTAGATCGCTTAGCTTTTTATTCTCCTCATGCACGAGCGCGCCGAAGAAGGTCTTTTTATAAAGATTCATCGAATAGATCGCGCCCATTATGATGCCGAGTCCGCCCAAAAGCGCATAGCTAAAGCTTATTTTAAAAATCCCCGCAAGGCTTAAGAATTCTCCCACAAAGCCGATCGTAAGCGGAAGTCCTATCGAGCCTAGCAGCACGACGCAAAAGCAAAACGCATAAAGCGGCATCACCCGCGCAAGCCCGCCGAACTCGCTGAAAAGCTTCGTGTGTCTGCGGTCGTATAAAAAGCCCACGAGCATAAAGAGCCCGCCGCTTACTATGCCGTGGCTTATCATCAAAAATACCGCACCGCTCATTCCTTCGCGGCTCATTGAAAAAATTCCAAGCATTATGACGCCCATATGCGCGATCGAGCTATACGCGATAACCTGTTTGATATCCTTCTGCGCAAAGGCGATTAAGCTCGCATAGATGATCATAACGATCGCTACGGCGCACATCATCCCGCTAAAATGCACGCTCGCGTCGGGAAATAGCGGCAGCGAAAATCGCACGAAGCCGTATGTGCCCATCTTAAGAAGCACCGCGGCAAGCAGAACCGAGCCTATCGTAGGGGCCTGCCCGTGCGCGTACGGAAGCCAGGTATGAAAAGGAAAGCAAGGCGTCTTGATCGCAAAAGCGACCGAAAATGCCAAAAATAGAGGAATTTGCGTGCTAAGCGGCAGCGATAGGCTCTGCCAGTCTAGGATATTAAAGCTGTACTCGCCCGTAGCCTCGTGATAGAAATAGCTCATCGCTACGAGCCCTACGAGCAGAAACATCGAGCCTAAAAAAGTGTAGATGAAAAATTTTACCGCGGCGTAAATCCTCTTGCCGCTGCCCCAAGCGCCGATGATATAGAGCATAGGAATAAGCGAAAGCTCCCAAAAGATGTAAAACAAAATCGCATCCAGCGCCACGAAAACGCCCACCATCGTCATCTCTAAAAACAAAATGCAGATGATTAAATTTTTGGCGCGCTCTTTAATGCTTAGACTAAGCAGCGCTAAAAATGTAACCAGCGTGCTTAGGATCACCAAAAACAGCGAAATTCCGTCCACGCCGATGAAGTAGTTGATGCCGTATTCGCTTATGAAAGGGTGCAGCACGCTAAACGCGATGCCGTCCACCGGCTCGTAGAGTATCCACAAAACGAGTGAAAGCACGAACTCTATAAAGCTCATCGTAACGGCGTAGGTCTTAATGCTCGCTTCGTCGATCAAAAAGCCTAAAACCGCAGCTACCGCCGGAAAAAATATAACCAAACTTAAAAAGTATTCCATGCCCACCTCACAGCGCAAACGCCAAAATCAGCAAAATGAAAGATCCCAAAACCATCCACCTTAAATTTGCGCTCAAATCTCCACTATTGCTTACGCGATCCGCGCCTTCGCCGCTTTTTACCGCGATGCGAGCGATCAGATCGACGCTGGCGTCTATGATCGCGCCGTCACATTTAGCGCAGATCTCGCTAAGCCTTTCGTATCCGCGCACGATCACGCGCTCGTAAATTTGCGGGATAAAATACTGAGCAATCAAAATTTTATAAAATTTGCAGTTCTTTAAATTTTGACTAAATTTACCTTTGCCGTATGTCCAAATCGTGCCGATCGCCACCGCGCTTATCATCGCTAGCGTTAGGGCGATCAAAATTACCTCCACGCCGTGCGGGATTGAAGCTTTAAAGCCCGGAAGTATGCTAAGCACGAACTCCGCAAAATCGTGCTCGAAAAAGCCTGCGATCACCGCAGGCACGGCTAATACGCCCATCGCGATGAGGGCAAAGCCTTTCGCCTCGTGCGGATGGTGGATAAATTTTTGCTTGCCGAAAAACACGAGCATTATTAGGCGCACGCTGTAAAACGTCGTCATCGCAGCGCCCACAAACAGCAGCGCCCAGATAAAATACGCGTCCGCGCTCCACGCCGCTTCTAAAATTTTATCTTTTGAGAAAAAGCCCGCGAACGGATAAAATCCGCAAAGCGCGAGCGAGCCTATGCACATTAAAATCGCCGTAGGTCGCATAAACTTATATAATCCGCCCATATTTTGGATATTTAGATCGTCTTTCATCGCGTGCATTACGTTGCCCGCGCCCAAAAATAGAAGCGCCTTGAAAAACGCATGCGTCGCCAGATGAAATAGTGCGATCCAATACGCCCCAAGCCCCGCGGCTACGAACATATAGCCAAGCTGCGAAAGCGTGGAGTAGGCGATGATCTTTTTAAGATCGTTATGAACCAGCGCCATCGAAGCCGCAAAGACCGCCACAAAAGCGCCCAAGCAGACGATGAAGCCGCTTACTTCGGGCGCGAGCGCGAAAATTGCATTTGCGCGGATCACCAGATAAACGCCCGCCGTAACCATCGTCGCTGCGTGAATGAGCGCAGATACGGGCGTCGGACCCGCCATCGCATCTGCCAGCCAGGTATGGAACGGAAACTGCGCGCTTTTGCCCATCGCGCCGATAAATAAAAGTGCGGCGATCAGGGTTAAAATTTCAGGCTCCAAGCTCGCTGCGTTCGCAAACACCACCTCGTAGCGCAACGAGCCGAAATTTAAATATATTAGAAAAATTCCAAGCAACATTCCAAGGTCTGCGATGCGGTTCATTATGAAAGCTTCGTTGGCGCACC
>NZ_CALIMQ010000292.1 GCF_938045535.1 uncultured Campylobacter sp.
TTTTTACTCTTAGAATTTACCGCGGCGAAATTTTTACTCGTAGAATTCTCGGCGGCGAAATTTACGCGCGTAGAATTTATGTCCGTAGAATTCTCGTCTGCGGAATTTGCGTCCGTTAAATTTGCGCTCATAGAATTTTCGCTCTCCCTCTCCGCCCGGTTTTTGTCCGTGAAATTCTTGCTCGGATGCGTTAGCTTATCTGTATTCATCGATCTAGCCTTTTTAGCGCATGGATGGCTAAATTTACCGCAAACGCTATTAAAATAAGCACCAGCGCGAGCGCTATACCCATCGCAAACTCGCCCTTGTTGGTCTCAAGCGAGATCGCCGTGGTGATCGTGCGGGTGAAATATTTGATATTGCCGCCGATCATCATCGCTACGCCCACCTCGGCGACGATCCGCCCGTAAGCGGTGGCGATGACGACCAGTAGGGCGTAGCGAAGCTCGTAAAGCACGCAAAGGATTAAATTTAGCGGGCTTAGGCGGTAGTTCATAATGTTTAGATAGTGCTTTTTGTCCATATTCTCGATGACGCTGGCGCTTAGCGAGACGATGATGGGAAGCGCCAGCACAAACTGCCCGAGCATCACGGCTTTGAGCGTAAAAAGCAGCCCCAGCTCGCCCAAAGGGCCGTTTCTGGATATGAAAGCGTAAAGAATCAGTCCTATCGCCACCGTGGGCATCGCAAGCGCTACGTCGCTTAAAAGTCTAAGCGTTCTGCGAGCGCGAAATTCGTAAAATCCGAGGATAAATCCTATCGGAAAGCCGATTAAAATCGCAAAAAATATCGAGATGCTCGAAGTATAAAGCGTCGCCTTAATCGCCGAAAATGTCTCCGTATCGCCGCTAAGAAGCAGTCCGAATGCGCTTAAAATTCCTTCTAAAATAAAGTCCAAGATCGCGTCCTAAATATTCTATTTTGGCATATTTATAAACCAAATTTATATGCTATAATAGCACATTTTTTAAGGAGATAACATGAAAAAAATATTTTTTGTTTCGCTCGCTCTTAGTGCGAGCCTTTTTGCCGCCGATAACGATTTGGTGATGGCAACCACAACGAGCACCGATAATACAGGCTTATTAGACGCTATCCATCCTGTGTATAAAGCGGAAACCGGCGTAGATGTCAAATGGACGGCGGTAGGTACCGGCGCTGCTCTAAAGCTTGGCGAGAACTGCGATGCGGACATACTTTTCGTGCATTCGCCGAAGGTCGAGAAGGAATTCGTAGAAAAAGGCTTCGGCGTTGATCGCACGCCCGTTATGTATAATGATTTTATCCTCATCGCCGATAAATCCATCGCGCCTAAATTTAAAGGCAAGGACCTTAAAGGCTCATTCGAGTTAATCAAGGCGGAGAAGATTAAATTTTTCTCTCGCGGCGATAAATCGGGCACCGATAACAAAGAGAAAGGAATTTGGAAAAAGGTAGATGGCGCCGTGCCTGAAAACGAGGCGTGGTATAACCAAACCGGTCAAGGCATGATCGCTACGATCA
>NZ_CALIMQ010000293.1 GCF_938045535.1 uncultured Campylobacter sp.
TCGGCACCAACTGGGCGAATTACAGCTGGTTCGTGGGCGACATCTTCGGCGCGCCGCTTGCGATCGAGGGCTTGCTAGCGTTTTTCTTGGAGGCTACCTTTTTTGCGGTAATGTTCTTCGGCTGGGACCGCGTAAGCAAGAAATTTCATCTTCTTTCAACCTGGCTCGTGGCGATCGGATCAAATTTAAGCGCGTATTGGATCTTAATCGCGAATGCTTGGATGCAAAACCCAGTGGGTACGAGCTTTAATCCTGATACGATGCGCAACGAGATGAGTAATTTTTTAGATATCGCGCTGTCTCACTTCGGAGTGGCTAAATTTTTGCATACCGTCGGCGGCGGCTATATTACCGCGGCGCTTTTCGTGCTTGGAATTTCGGCGTTTTATATGCTAAAAAACAAAGACTTCGCGATTGCTAAAAAAAGCTTCATCGTAGCGGCAAGCTTCGGTATGCTAAGCTCGCTTTTCGTGCTATTTAGCGGCGACGAGAGCGCCTATCAGGTCGCGCAAAAGCAGCCGATGAAGCTTGCGGCGATGGAGGGTCTGTATAAGGGCGAAGTAAATGCAGGCATCGTCGCGGCGGGAGTTTTAAATCCGAGCAAAACCGCGGGAGACGATAAGGAGCCGTTTTTGTTTGAGATTAAAGCACCTTACGCGCTAGGGCTGATGGCTACGAGAGGGCTTGATAATTTCACGCCGGGCATCGATGATTTGGTATTCGGAAATGAAAAATTCGGCATCGAAGGCGCGGATAAAAAGATAGAAAAAGGCAAAATCGCCCTGCAAGCGCTAAAGGATTACAAGCTCGCCAAAGACGCCAATGATACTGCGGCGATGCAGCAGGCGCGCGAAATTTTACTCGGCAACCAAAATATGCAAAATTTAGGCTACGGCTACTTTGACGACGCGAAGCAGATCGTCCCTCCCGTGACGCTTACCTTTTACAGCTTCCACGTGATGGTGGCTTTGGGAAGCTATTTTATCTTGCTATTTTTCGTGACGCTATTTTTGGCGATGCGAAAGAATCTCGCCGAATACAAAAAAATTCTATGGCTTTGCGTCTTTAGCATTCCTCTGGGATACGTCGCGTGCGAGGCGGGCTGGATCGTGGCCGAAGTAGGGCGCCAGCCGTGGGCGATACAAGATCTTATGCCGGTGGGCGTCGCGGCTACGAGCCTAGCGGGAACGAACATAATGATCTCGTTTGCGCTCTTTGCGGTTTTATTTACGGTTTTATTCATAGCCGAGATAAAGATCATGCTAAAACAGATAAAGATAGGATTTTAAGATGCACGAAATTTTTCAAATTTATTGGTGGTGCGTGGTTTCGCTTCTGGGCGGAATTTTGGTTTTTATGCTCTTCGTGCAGGGCGGTCAGACGCTGCTTTTTACGCTGGCAAAGAATGAGACCGAGAAGGATTTTATAATAAATTCCATCGGCAAGAAATGGGAGCTTACCTTTACTACGCTCGTGATGTTCGGCGGGGCGTGCTTTGCGGCGTTTCCTCTATTTTATGCGACCAGCTTCGGCGGAGCGTATTGGGCGTGGATGGCTCTGCTTTTTTGCTTCATAATCCAAGCCGTCGCTTACGAATACAGAAAAAAGCCCGATAATTTCTTGGGTGCTAAAACTTATGAAGCCTTTCTTTTCATAAACGGCTCTCTGGGCACGATCCTGCTTGGTATCATCGTCTCGACGCTTTTTAGCGGCAGCGAGTTTGCGCTGGGTGATAATAATTTCGTGCAGTGGAAAAACCCGGCTCGCGGACTTGAGGCGCTAGCAAATCCGTTTAATTACATCTTGGGAGTTGCATTATTTTTCTGCGCTAGGACGGGAGCGAGCTTATATTTGATGAATAATATCGCCGAGCCCGAAATGATCGCTAAGCTCAAAGCTTCGCTTAAATTTAACGCTAGCGCGTTTTTGGTTTTTTTCATCGCGTTTTTGGCGTGGGTCTTGCTAAAGCAGGGCTATGCAGTAGGCGCCGGCGGCGTCGTAAGTCTCGAGAGCTTTAAGTATCTGCACAATTACCTAAGCCTGCCTGCGGCACTAATCTTGCTGCTGCTGGGCGTAGTGCTGGTGCTGGTGGGGATATTCAAAGGCGCATTTACAAGCAGCGTGCGCGGAGTATTTTTCTACGGCGTGGGCGTCGTATGCGCGGTAACGAGCGTATTTTTGATCCTAGGACTAAATCAAACGGCGTTTTATCCGTCAAATTTTGATTTGCAAAGCTCTCTTACTTTGGCAAATGCAAGCTCAAGCCTCTATACGCTTAAGACGATGTTTTACGTGTCGTTTCTGGTGCCTTTCGTACTCAGTTATATAAGCTATGTTTGGCGCGCAATGGATGCTAAGAAGCTCGATAAAGAGGAGCTTGTAAACGAGCATTATTAGGCGCGCCCGCTCGCGCGGATGAGCATGGCGCATAAATACACGCCGCGTAAAATTTTATTTGCGTGCCTAGCAAGCGCCAAATAAGCTGCTCGGGCAACGCAAATGCCGCTTGCCGTAAGGTTATCGCGGCGCCAAACGGAAGTCGGCGGCGCAAGGCGCACGCTGCTTGAAATTTAATGAGCGTCAAGTAGAGCGTAGCCGTGCTAAACGGCGCGAAAGCCGAGCTTCGAAGGCGCTAAAATTGCACGAGTTTCGCTTTAAATTTAACCGCATAGTGGCATAGATGCCGTCTCGGCGCGATTAGAAGCTTTCGGACGCGATCGTGAGGCTGCTCTAGCGCGGCGTTTATGTTCGCCTTTGCGCTTGGTTAAATTTCATATCGGCGGCGCTCTTTGCGCGCCGCATTATAAAAATTTTAAGGATTAAAAATGATCAAACCTTTAGTTTTCATCGCGATTTGGATGATCTTGCTCGTAGGAAGCTATAAATTTATAAAGCTAAACATTACTCATCGCGAAAAAAGCGAGCAGTAAAAGCGTAGAAATTTTAAAAGTTTGCGGTCTGGGATTTCGCTTTAAATTTAGAAAGCGAAATCTAGAGCCGCAAGATGCCGGCGAAATTTTATCTAGCCCTTGTAGTCGATATTTTTTTCAAACTCTTTAAGTCGCATATGGATTGAGCGGAGCTCCGTGATCGTCGTCCAGTTATTCATAAAAATACTAAAACTACCGCGCACTTGATTAAAGGCGTTGCTTACCTGCACCAACACACCCAAAGTGATCGCCTGAGTAAAAATACCAGGACCGACCAAAAAGTAAGGCACTAAAATTAAAATTTGAGAAAAAGAGCGAAGCCATAGATCGAAATAACAAAGATGCAAATATAACTTGTAATAGTTATGCTTCAGCTTCGCAAACAGCCCCTCAACTTGCTCCTGCCCTCCATAGTTGATCTTGTCGTCCTCGGCTAAGACTAACTCTTTACGAAACGCCGCTTCTACCTTTTGATTATCGTATTCCAGACGCGGCAGGTACCAGCCCACTAACCAGGAAATAATAAGTCCGCCGATACTAACCCCCAGTGCGATCCATACGAGAGAGCCCGGTGTTTCGTTTAAAAAAGGTATCTTGACCTTTGCGCTAAGCTCCCAAAGCACAGGTATGAACGCGATTAGCGTTA
>NZ_CALIMQ010000294.1 GCF_938045535.1 uncultured Campylobacter sp.
CATCGCGCGTGAAATTTTTTGTATTTGCCGCGCCGTTCGCCCCTTGCGTTGGGGCTTGTGCGTTTATCTCGCCGCACGTCTCGATCGCTGCGATATTTGCTGCGCTCGCCTGCTCCGCTGCGTTTAAAATTTTAGGCTCGCTTACGCAGATTAAATTTGCCCGCAGCTTGCCGTCCGAGCTCGTGCCGCAAAATTCCCGCTCGCAAACGTTTTGAAATTTTGGAACCTGCACGCCGCGCCCCATTGCCTGCGAGCCATAAAGCTCCGATCCGTCCTCGCCGCAAAATTCCTGCGTTGCCGTGCCGTCAAAGTAAAACGCCTTGCCGATTTGCACGCCTTTATCCGCGCAGCCGCAGACGCCTATGTTTAGCGCAAAGTCCACGCGCCGCGAAAGTAAAATTTCGCCGAAGCGCTTCAAATTTCGCGCGGAGTCAAGATCTAAAATTTTAAAATTTTCAGCTGCATTTAGCGCGGAGCCGGTCTCCGCGTCGCCGCCGCAGATCGCGCCCTCATCCGAACGGTGCTCAAATTTCACGTCCGCGCCGCGTCGATCCTTGCGAAGCTCGCGCCCGAATTCTACATCTGCATCGGCACGGCGAACAAATTCCGCGCCGGGTTCGCTCTTAAATTCTATTTCTATGTCGCCTGCAGCGCCCGCTTCAAATTTAGCCCCAAACCTCACGCCGCAGATGTATAGAAGCATCTGCTCGCCTGCGAACAGATTGCCGCTGCGAGTAAGTTTAAAACTCTCGATTATCGCTTGGGCTTCGCAGCGCAAAGCCGTGCAGATTAGTATCATCGCCGCCCCTTCCAAAAGCGCAATTTTAACAATTTGAGCTATAATGTAAGATTAATTTGGCACAAAAGGGCGAAAATGAACGATCTCATCACCATCACGGGCGCGCGCGAGCACAATCTGAAAAATATAAATTTGCAAATTCCAAAGGACAAACTCGTCGTTTTTACAGGTCTTAGCGGCAGCGGCAAGAGCACTCTGGCGTTTGATACGCTATATGCCGAGGGGCAGCGCAGATACGTCGAGAGCCTAAGCAGCTACGCGAGGCAGTTTTTGGACCGCGTAGGCAAGCCCGACGTCGATAAGATCGTGGGACTGAGTCCCGCTGTCTCCATCGATCAGAAGTCGACGTCGCGCAACCCGCGCTCGACGGTGGGCACGATTACCGAAATTTATGACTATCTGCGCCTCTTATATGCGCGCGTGGGGGTGCAGCACTGCCATAAATGCGGTAAGCCGATCTCAAAGATGAGCTCCAGCGACATCATCGCCGAGATTATGAAGCTGCCGCGCGGCGCGAAGGTGATCTTGGGCGCGCCCTTGGTGCGCGAGAAAAAGGGCAGCTTCGCCGATATGCTACAAAGCTTGCGCGAGCAGGGCTATGTGCGCGCTCAGATCGACGGCGTGCTGGTGCGACTGGACGAGGAGATCGAGCTGAGCAAGACGAAAAAGCACTCGATCAAGGTCATCATCGATCGCACGACCATCGACGAGGAAAATTCCATCCGTATCGCAAGCGATGTCGAAAAGGCGCTCAAGCTCAGCTTCGGCGAGCTCGAGGTGGAGATCGCAAACGCCGCCGAGCTGGGGCTCGCGCAGAGTCTGATCCACTACAGCGAGCATATGGCGTGCTTTGATTGTAAAATTTCATTCAAGCCGCTCGAGCCGCTCGCGTTTAGTTTCAACTCCCCAAAGGGCGCGTGCGAGAGCTGCGACGGGTTGGGGATAAAATTTAGCCTCGATCTGGGCAAGATCATCAACGAAAATGCCTCGATCGAGGGCGGCGCGATCAAGGTAATGTCGGGCTTCAACAAGAGCTATTATTATAAATTTCTGCTCGGGTTTTGCGAGGCAAACGGCATAAACGTCAAAATCCCGTATGCAAACTTAAGCGAGGAGCAAAAAAAGCTGATCCTCTACGGCAGCGTCAAAGAGATCGATTTTTACTGGAAAAAACATAAACTCGTGCGTAAATTTGAGGGCGCGATCAAATACGCCTACGATCTGCTCAAAAACGAAAGCGATCTGGACGATTATATGAGCGAAAAAATCTGCCCCGACTGCGGCGGGCTGCGCCTGCGCCCCGAAAGCCTCGCCGTAAAGGTCGCAGATAAGGGCATCGGCGACGTGATAAATATGAGTATCGCAGACTGCGTGGAATTTTTCAGCGACGAGAAGCGGTTTTCAAATTTAAGCGAAAAGGACGCGCAGATTGCGGCGCCGATCTTAAAAGAGATCAACGAGCGGCTGTTTTTCTTAAAAGACGTTGGGCTTGGATATCTCACGCTTGGGCGCGATGCGCGCACCATCAGCGGCGGTGAGGCACAGCGTATCCGTATCGCAAGCCAGATCGGCTCTGGTCTTAGCGGCGTTATGTACGTGCTCGATGAGCCTAGTATCGGGCTTCACGAGCGCGATACGCAAAAGCTCATCAAGACGCTACGAAGCTTGCAGGAAAAGGGAAATTCCGTAATCGTCGTCGAGCACGATAAAAAAACTATCGAGGCGGCGGATTTTGTCGTAGATATCGGCCCGGGGGCGGGCAATCTAGGCGGCGAGGTCGTATTTGCCGGGGATGTGGCGCATCTGCTTAAAAGCAATACGCAAACCGCGCTGTATCTGAACAACCAAAAGGAGATAAACTACCAAAAGCACCGCAAGCAGGAGCTTTGGCTAAGTATCAAAAACGTAAATATCAATAATATCCACGGCCTTTGCGCAAAATTTCCGCTGCGAAATTTAGTCGGCATCACGGGCGTTAGCGGCAGCGGCAAGAGCTCCTTGGTGCTGCAAACCATACTACCGACGGCACTTGAGGAGCTAAATCGCGCCAAAAAAGTGCACGCGGTAAAGGGCGCTAAAATTTCGGGGCTTGAGAGCCTGGATAAAGTGATCTATCTGGATCAAACCCCGATCGGACGCACCCCGCGCAGCAATCCCGCGACCTACACGGGGGTGATGGACGAGATCCGCGCGCTTTTTGCAGCGACGAAGGAGGCGCAGCTGCGCGGATACAAGATCGGTCGCTTCAGCTTCAACGTCAAGGGCGGACGCTGCGAAAAATGCGCGGGCGAGGGCGAGATCACGATCGAGATGCACTTCCTGCCCGATATCAGCGTCGTTTGCGATGTGTGTCACGGCACGAGATACAACGCGCAGACGCTTGAAATTTTATACAAAAACAAAAGCATAGCCGACGTTTTGGCGATGAGTATCGACGAGGCGCTCGAGTTTTTCAAAGCCGTGCCTAAAATTTATCAAAAGCTAAAGACGCTCGCGGACGTCGGGCTCGGCTACGTTTCGCTAGGCCAACCCGCCACGACGCTTAGCGGCGGCGAGGCACAGCGCGTCAAGCTCGCCAAGGAGCTAAGCCGCACCGACACGGGCAATACGCTCTATATCCTGGACGAACCCACGACGGGGCTACATTTTGCAGACGTAGATCGCCTGGTAGCGGTGTTACATCATTTGGTCGATCTGGGAAATTCCGTCTTTGTGATCGAGCACAATCTGGACGTCATCAAAAACTGCGATTACATCATCGATATGGGGCCCGAA
>NZ_CALIMQ010000295.1 GCF_938045535.1 uncultured Campylobacter sp.
CGCTTCAAAGCAGCTAGGCATAGCCTCATCGATTACGAAATTATAAAGATAATAATTTGCTCGCCAGCTGATCTTAGAGTAAATTTTCTGCCCTACTTTAAGCTTGTTTAGATCGACTATGTTGCCGCGAGCATCTATAAATTCACGATAAATTTCAATCTTCTTGCTATCCATAGAATGAGCGTTTAGGCTCTGTATGCTCAAAGCCTCATGCTTTAAAGGCGCGCTTTCATATCCAAAGCCAAGAGCGGTAAAAAATAGCTCGCCGTTGCCGCTCATCGGCGTAAATTCTATCGAGCCGTCTTTAACCGCAAGCTTGGTATCCAGCGGCGAATTAAAATTTTTCGTCTCGCCGTCGTATTTCAAAGCAAAGCTAATATCTTTTTTCGCGTCCTTAAAATACGCATCAAATCCGCGTATAACGCTCGCTCTCTCCTGCGTATTGTCCGCATCTTTTAGGTTGCGCACGAGCGCGATAGCCGCCTTGCTTGTGCTATCGTCTTTGATGCCCGCCTTGCCGAATGCGTAGAGCTTAAAGGCGGCGTCTCTTATGTCGCTAGCAAACGTCAAGCCTGCTCCGTCTTCGGCGTAATCATAATCCATTTGGTTTATTTTTTCACGCATGAAGTTAAACTCGGTCGTCATATTGTGCTTTTTAAGTATCGCAGCCATAGCGATGCGAGCCATCGGCGAGTTGTCATAAAGGCCGTTGTCGTAAATGAAATTTATCTCATCGTCATCCAGCTTGCCGTATTGATCTAGCACGAAATCCGCATATACTCGAAGCGTCGCTTGATCTTCGTAGTCTGATTTTAAGGCGCTAAATATCAGCGATCTTTGCTTATTGCTAAGGAATTTATAGCGCGCGTCAAGCTCTAGTAAAACGTCGCTTGCGTAAATCGAAGCGTAGTAATTAGTAACGCCGTGAGCACTCCAGTAGCCGAAACTGCCGCTAGGTTTGAGGCGAGATAAAATTCTACTTGCATACTCGTTTACGCGGTTGGTTAAGGTTTTATTGGAGTCTTTGCGTGCGACATAATCAACCGCTACCATCTTTGAAGTAAGCTGCTCGGTGCAACCGTAAGGATAGAGATATAGCTCGTCCGCTAGGCTAAAAGCATTAGGCGTAGCGCTGATGTGAGTATAAATTTCTTTATAGCTCGGATCGATTTTGAGCGTTACCGGCTTATCGCCATAGCTTACGTGAAATAGCTTCGAGCGCGGGAACTGGCTGATTATGTCAAATTCCACGTCGTTGCTAAATTTCTGCCCGTTTGCGTCAAGATCAAATTCAATATTTGCATCCGCAATATCAAGCGCGCTTGCGGTGAAGTTTGTGTGCTTGACCTCAAGCGGTTTGAGCGTGAAATTTGCCTCACCGCCGCTTATAGCAACCGAAGGAGATGAGCTGATCTTCAAGACTGCCTTTTGTTCTTTATCAGTCGTATTGATGAGCGTTAGCGGCACGGAAATTTCATCGCCGCGTACCATGTAGGTTAGATCGGCGGGCTTTATGATCACGTCGTCTCGGACCTTGGCTTCGACATTTGCCGAGCCGATCGTAGCCGCTTCTCCGATAGCCATGGCACTTAGTCGGATCGTGGAGTTGAAATTTTTCGGCATCGCAAGCTCAAATTTCGCCTCGCCGTTCGCGTCTGCTTTTGCGATCAGCATTTTTATAAATTTTTTCTGCTTTTTGTTTTCGACCGGGCTTAAATTCCGTTTAGCTTTCGCCATCACGCCGTCGCCGCCGAAGCTTAGCTCTTTAGCAGTAGTTTGATACACGCTAAGATCATCGTAAATGTCGAAGTACCGCAGCGCAAAATACGCGCTAACGTCAAACGCCTTAAATGCATCGAGCTCCTCTTGTGAGACGATATCTAAAATTCCAAGATCGACTGCATAGAGTATGACTTTTGAATTTGGCTCGCTTTTTACGCTGATCTGCGCATTTTGCCCGTTTTTGTAGCTTTTCTCGGCTAGGATTTGCACATTAGCCTTGTGCGAGCTCGCATCTAGCGCCACCGGCACGTTTGCATAGGCTCTAAGCGGCATCGCAGCGGGTGTCGCGGCGCGCGCGATTACAGCGTTGATGTGTCCGCCGACGAAATTCTCCGGCACGCTAAGCTCAAATTCCGCGCTACCGCCTTTTATGGATAGAATTTTATAGTCGTAAACCTGCTCTCCTACGAGCGAGATATTTAGCACGCCGCTTTCTACCGGAGAATTTATGACGCCTTTAATTTTATCTCCAGCTTTAACCTTGTCGCTTGCGAGTTTGATTTTAGCGCTTTGCACGTCTTTAGCGTTTACCCGTCCATAATATCCCCAGCCACTTACGTCCACGCGCACGCCAGCACTTGCGCCACTTGAGTAATCGTTTGCGACGATTAGATAATTGCCGCCGTTTTGGAATTTGTACTCAAACTCGCGCGCATCGGTGCTAACGGCGCTTACGAGATTAAAGCTTTCTTGCTCGACGTATCTGTTGCCGTCATAAACGTAAGTAAAAT
>NZ_CALIMQ010000296.1 GCF_938045535.1 uncultured Campylobacter sp.
AATTTCCATATCCTATACCTGCTCTTTCGTTAGGTGCTTTGTATTTTGGCTGCAATTCATAATGCATCAATGCCTCTTGAATTTCATATCTGCCTTTGCCCTCGGCTTGCATTTTCTCGCGAATTTCATCGACCTCTTTTTGGCGCACGGCGCTGTCCGGATGCTCGATAATATTGCCTTTGGCGCCGTATCCGCGGAATGCAGGCGGCATCTCCATCTTCATAATATCAAGCGGCTCGTAGCTTAGAGTAGGCATAGTATCGCCCTCCTTCCAGCTGGCAAGCGTTCGTTTTAGCCAGTTTAGATCGTCGCGTTTCGGATAGTCCTCGCGGAAGTGCGCGCCGCGGCTTTCGGTACGATCGAGCGCGCCCTTTGCGATACAAAGCGCGAGCTTTAACATCTTCGGCACGCGGTAAGCCTCCTCAAGCTCAGGATTTCCGAAAAGCTCTTTATTGCTTACTTTGACGTCCAAGGACTGCTTGTAAAGCTCCTCGAGCTCTTTTACGGCTTTGGCTAATCCCTCGCCGGTACGGAAGATCGCGCAGTGTTCCCACATCACGTCTTTCATCTTGTTTTTGATCTCGAATACGTTAAATTTACCCTCTTTTTCAAGCAGGCTTTTCATGTAGTTTTGCTCTTTGTCTACGAATTTTTCTATATCGTGCGTATTGATATCGACGTCGTGTCCTTGGCAATACTCCGCAAAATACTCGCCCACGATCATTCCTGCGACGACGGTTTCGGCGACGGAATTTCCGCCTAAGCGGTTAAAGCCGTGCATATCCCAGCATGCAGCCTCGCCCGCGCTAAATAGTCCCGCCAAAGTCGGGCTCTCGCCCGTAGCCTTTGTTTTGATGCCGCCCATCGAGTAGTGCTGCATAGGAAGGATCGGAGCCCAGCCCTTGCCGCGCTTCCTGCCCTGCTCGTCGGTTATTACCTCAGTATCGGCAGGATCGATGCCGTTGAAAATCTCGCAAATTTCTTGCACGTCGCGTAAATTTTTCTCGATATGCTCGCGTCCGAGGATCGAAATGTCAAGCCAAACGTGCTCGCCATAAGGGCTCTTTACCCCCTTGCCTGCGCGGATATGCTCCATTATGCGGCGGCTTACGACGTCGCGGCTAGCAAGTTCTTTTTTCTCAGGCTCATAATCCGGCATAAAGCGGTAGCCGTCCACATCGCGCAAAATTCCGCCGTCGCCGCGGCAGCCTTCGGTAAGTAAAATTCCGCTCGGAACGATAGGGGTTGGGTGAAACTGCACCGCTTCCATATTTCCAAGCTGCGCGACGCCGGTCTCAAGCGCGATAGCAGCACCTATACCCTCGCAAACGACGGCGTTTGTGGTGTGCTTATATACTCTGCCGTAGCCGCCGGTAGCGATCAGTGTGCCTTTCGAGACGTATGCGATGAGCTCGCCGGTAACCAGATCGCGCACGATTGCGCCATAGCAGCGGTTGTTTGCGTGAATTAGCGCGATCGCTTCTTTTCTATCATGAATATCTACGTTATGCTTTAGCGCTTCGTTCGCAACGGCAAAAAGCATTGTATGTCCCGTAGCATCGGCAGTATAGCAGGTTCGCCATTTTTTCGTGCCGCCGAAGTCGCGGCTGTGGATAAGTCCGTGAACCTCATCTTTTTCGGTGATCGTGGTCTTTTGAGCGTTGATAATAGCGCTTCGCTCGCCCCTTGTAATCCTGGTCCAAGGAACGCCCCAGCCTGCAAGCTCGCGAATAGCCTTAGGCGCCGTTTGTGCAAACATCCTAGCGACATCCTGATCACAGCCCCAGTCGCTTCCTTTTACGGTATCGGCAAAGTGCACGTCCTCATTATCGCCCTCGCTCATCTTGGAATTTCCAAGCGACGCCTGCATGCCGCCTTGAGCTGCCGCAGAGTGCGAGCGCTTAACAGGGATCAGACTCAAAACGATGGTGCTAAGCCCCTTCTCGCCGGTAGCGATCGCAGCTCTTAAGCCCGCCAAACCGCCGCCAATAACTAAAGAATCGCAATATATTACATTCATCCTAAGCTCCCTATTCTAAACTTAACCATTTAAAATCGGCGATTATCGAAAGCAGGAAAAATGCGCCCCAAACGATAAAAACCGCCTTTTTAATGAAGGCTCTTTTTCTTTGAATTTCAGCCTTCGTGCCGTCTATGCTGATCCATTTCATATATAATCTATAAATTCCGATGCTAGCGTGAGTTACTACGAAAATCAATAAAACGAAATAAAATAGATGAAGCTGTCCGAATCTAGCAATAGCAAGATCTGCAGTAATTTTCGGACCGAATACGATCATTAAAATATGAGCCGCCGCAAAGAAAAATAGTAAAAATCCCGTCCAAAACTGAAACCACCAAAGCGTCGTGTCGCAATGCTTCATTCGCATTTTATGCGCTTTAAACGCCCTGTAAGCGGCGTAGTTAGCCGGAAATTTTCTCATCGCCAAAAACGCGTGAACTACGAAAATCACGAAAATCACGAAAGCGACGATGTTTGTAACGAAATAAATTCCGCCCGGTTCGGCGAAATGTACGACGCCCTCGAACGCGCCCTTACCGATCAAAATCGTGCCGGTAAATATCATATGACACAGCATGAAACAGGCCAAAATCAGCCCGCTGATGCTTTGCGCCACGTCTTGCAAAGCCATAATGCGGCTTTTTTTGCCGTCTATGGATCTGCCCGTAAAGCCTTCAATGCGACCTAGCATAGGTTCTCCTTAAAAAAGATGATTATAAATCCCCGCTAAACGAAAATTTACATTTTTGTAAAGAGATTATATTACTTTTTAACTTTAGATTAATTTAATTTCTGCAAATTAGTTTTTTCTTCAAAGACTGCTTTAAGAAAACTGCTATCAAAAACATTACTAAAGATAAAATTTGCCCCATCGATAAATTTAAAAATACAAAGCCAAGCCCATCGTCCGGCTGCCTGAAAAATTCCACGAAAAATCTAAACGCTGTGTATAGCATCGCATACAGACATATCAGCTCGCCGTTAAATTTCTTAAATTTACGGTAGAAAAATAAAATCACGAAAATAACGAGCCCTTCCGAAACCGCTTCGTAAAGCTGGCTTGGATGGCGCAACGTGCCGCCTACTAAAATCCCCCACGGCTCGCTCGTCTCGCGCCCGAAAAGCTCCTGATTTAAAAAATTCCCCACGCGCCCGAAAAAATACCCAAGCGGCACGCTAAGTGCCACGAGATCGAGCAGCGCCCACATATCGGTTTTAAATTTTTTGCAAAACCAAACCGTTGCGATCACGAATCCGACGACCGCGCCGTGATAGCTCATACCGCGGATACCCACGAACTCGCCGTTATGAAAGGGGTTGAAAATTTGCCACGGATGGCTGAAATACCACGCCGCCTCGCCCGAATAGATCGCGATGTATCCAAGCCGCGCGCCCAAAATGACGCCCACTTCGACCCAGATAAAGTAGCGATCTAGCATCTTATCGCTGAAGTCAAGGCCGTCTTTTCGCACGAAATATTTGGCGATAAATAGCGCCGTAAGCAGCGCCAAAACATACATAATGCCGTACCAGTGCACGTTTATGCCAAACGCGCTGAACGCCACGGGATCAAAGTGGGCGTAAATTTCGTTCCAGTAATTCAAATTTTTCCTTTGTTTTAAATTTTAAAATTTAACGGCGCGCATCAGACGCTGC
>NZ_CALIMQ010000297.1 GCF_938045535.1 uncultured Campylobacter sp.
CTTTTATAAGAAGATCAAATACTCCTTTGAAAATAGAATAAATCAAATTTTGAACTCTTAATACATTTTAATACTCTGCGCCTTCGGCGCAGAGTAAATTTGCTCTGCTCAGCGCTGAATTTTACAATATAAATCTCGCTCGCGAAACGATACGGCGCAAAATCTTGCTTTACGGATTTTGGAATTTCAAATTTTAAAGCCTGCGAGCTTTTGGCTAGCACAGAAAAGAGTTGCAGGCTTCGCGGCATCTTGAAATTTAATCATTTTAAAATTTATGCCGCGCGGCTAGTCTAAATTTCTCTCGGCGGCGGTTTGCGCGGCGCGCTAAATTTTAAACTCGCGCGCGCATTTTATCCGCGCCCTAGTCTAAATTTAAAATTTCAAATCCGCAGCGAAATTTCACGCCTTAAACCAAAGCGGCTCCACGGCGAAATTTAGCGAGCGCGCCTTAATAAATTCCGCCGAAGCTCGGTGAAGCTCCACACGAAATTTCAGGGCATGACGGCAAAGCGTCGCGGCTAGCGATGAGTACGGCGCGACGGCAAGGATAAATCTTAACGCCCTAAGTGCGAGCAAATTTAAAGCGCAATCTCAAAGAGGCATGCGCGAAATTTTATCCCTAGCAGCGGGCTAAATTTCATGACTAGCGCGCCCGCACCTTATCAAATTTAAAATTTTAAATCCGCAGCGAAATTTCACGACACCACGGCAAAACGTAGCGGACCGGCGATGAGTACGGCGCGACCGCGCCCTTTCGCCGCTATCAGCACTTGACGTTTTTTGCCTTGCTATCTTGCATCGCGCGGAAAAATTCCGCCCTGCTTAGCGGGACTTCGTCAGGATGGGCGCTTCTGAAATGGCGCAGGTAGCCCTCGTAATCGCCGAGCCCGATGAGCGGCGCAAGCGCGGCATCCGCGCGCGCCAAAAGCCTCGCCACAGCCTTCGGGGCTGCGAGCGGATTAAATTTAAGCTTTTTCATAAACGCCCCTATCTACGTACTCGCTTTCTGCCAGTTTGAAATACCCCTCGCTCGCGCCGCCCTTTGAAATTTTAAGGCACATTCGGATCGTCTGGGTTATGACGACGATCGTGACGACGACGAAAAGAGCGCATAGCACGGCGTCGATGACGTTATTTCTGATGATAGCCTGCGCCTTTTCTATCGCGGCAGGATCGCTTAGGCTAGCGAGCTTGGCGGCGGTGTTTTGCGCTATAGCCACGTGGCTTACCGCGTCGTGCACGCGCTCGCCGTTAGCCGGCATCAGCTTTAAGATCGCCGCATAAAGCGTGGTTATAAGCACCCAAATCGCAGGAGCGATCGTGACGAAGGCGTATTTTTGCTTGCCCATTTTAAAAAGCACCACCGTCGCAAGCAGCAGCGCGATGCCAGCGAGCATCTGATTGGACGCGCCGAAAAGCGGCCACAGCGTGTAAATTCCGCCCATAGGATCGGTAACGCCGCTGTAGAGCAGATAGCCCCAGCCCGCCACGCAGATCAGCGTCGCGATGATGCCGTAGAGGGAATTTTTAGTATCGGAAAACGGCTTATAGACGTTGCCTAAAATTTCTTGCACCATAAAGCGCCCCGTGCGCGTGCCCGCATCGACCGCGGTCAGAATAAACAGCGCCTCAAACAAAATTGCGAAATGGTACCAAAACGCCATCAGCTCCTTGCCGCCGATGATCTGATGCAGCAGCATCGTTAGCCCCATCGCAAAGGTAGGAGCGCCGCCCGTGCGGCTCATCATCGTGGTTTCGCCGACGTTTGAAGCCAAGGCGCCGATCTGCTCGGGCGTAATGCTAAATCCGATAGAATTTATATATGCCGCGGCGCTTACCGCGTCTTTGCCCAGCACCGCGGCTGGCGAGTTGATAGCGAAGTATTCGCCCGGGCTTAGAATGCACGCAGCCACAAGCGCCATTACGCCCACAAGGCTCTCCATAAGCATCGAGCCATAGCCGATGAAAAGAGCGTGGGTTTCGCGCTCGAGCATCTTAGGCGTCGTGCCGCTGGAGATCAGCGCGTGAAAGCCAGAAATCGCGCCGCACGCGATCGTGATAAATAAAAACGGAAATATCGGGCCTGCAAAAACGGGACCCGTGCCGTCGATAAATTTCGTCGTAGCGGGCATTTTAAGCTCGGGCGCGATAAAGATTATCGCAACCGCCATGCCGATGATGACGCCGAGTTTAAGGAAGGTGCTTAGATAATCGCGCGGCGCAAGCAGCAGCCACACGGGCAAAATCGCCGCGATAAAGCCGTAGCCGATCGTAAGAAGCGCGAGCGTCTCGCCCTTTAGCGAAAAGACGTCGTGCCAGTACGGATCGATCGAGACGTAATGCCCGCCCCAAAGCGCAAGCATCAGCAAAACAAAGCCGATGATCGATGCCTCACTGACCTTGCCCGGGCGCAAGAACCTCATGTAAATTCCCATAAATATGGCGATCGGTATCGTCATCGCGATCGTAAAAAGCCCCCACGGCGAGTTCGCGAGCGCTTTTACGACGACCATCGCCAAGATCGCCACGATGATCAGCATGATGAAAAAAATCCCGATCATCGCGATGCCGCCGGTGAGCCTACCCATCTCATCTTTGATCATCTCGCCGAGGCTCTTGCCGCCGCGGCGCGTGGATAGCACGAGCACGATGAAATCATGCACCGCACCCGCGAGCACGACGCCTACCAAAAGCCAAATAGTGCCGGGCAGATAGCCCATCTGTGCGGCCACTACCGGGCCTACGAGCGGTCCGGCGCCTGCGATAGCGGCGAAATGGTGGCCGAAAAGGACGTATTTGTTCGTAGGGACGTAATCGCGTCCGTCGTTTCTGATCACTGCAGGAGTTGCGCGACGATCGTCCAGCTTAAAGACGCGATACGCGATAAAGCGCCCGTAGAAAGTGTATCCGATCAGATAGATGCACGCGCTGGCCACTACGAGCCAGACGGCACTGATACTCTCGCCCTTATTTAGCGCAAGTACGCCGAAACACCACGCCCCTATGACGGCGACCGCCGCCCAAAGGATCTTTTGCCAAAATTTCATGCTCACTCCTTAAAACTTAGCGAGCGGCTTCGGCGCAGTTTGCCGTTTAATAAAACGGCTTGCGCCTTTAAAGCGGGACTCGCTAAATAAAATTTAGTGCGTATTTTATCGGCGTTTTTATAATTTAAAGCTGAATCGCGAAATTAAAAAGAGCTCTTTCGGCGTTTAAATTTAGCGCCTAAATTTTGAATTTTAAATTTAAATAGACGGCTTGGAGACGCGCGAAATTTTAATATCTAATCGCCCCAAATTTAACTCCGCAGCTCTTAGCCGTTACGGAATTTATCGCGGTTTAAGAAACCAAGCGATAAAATCCCATGATAACGATTTTAATTTCTTAATAAAAATCGCGAATACTTTTAGGAGGAAATTTATGCCGGATCAGGTGTGCGGCTACGTACTTTTTCGCGCTGATA
>NZ_CALIMQ010000298.1 GCF_938045535.1 uncultured Campylobacter sp.
AACGGGAGATAAACTCCCGTTATCGCGCGAAATTTTACTGACTTAAAATTTACCGGATCCTTGCTAAAGCGCGGCGTTGAGCTTTAGTTGCATCTCCACGTCGTCGCTAACGAGCAAAATTTTCTTCATTTTAGCCTACTTTTTGGTGACGTTATCCTCTTTGTTCTCTACCTTTGATGCTACATAATCCTCCCCGAAATATGCCTTCTTTATCTCTTCTTTTTTGATTGCGGCTTTCTTTTCGTAGATTTTGTATTCAGGCTTCCAGTAGTTTAGCATGTTGTTTAGTCCGCTGTGGCCTACCTCGGCGTGACAGCTAGCGCAGGTTAGTTGCTTATCCGTATTTAGCAAGCTTTGATAGTGAGCGTGCATCTTTTGAGCCTGTGCTGAGGTTAGCTTATTATCCACCAAATTCGTATGGCAGCTAACGCAACCGTTATCAAATACGAAGTGCTCTCTTTTCTCTCTATTTTTATGCCAGTCTATAGCCTCCGGGTCTTTGAAGAAATGAATATATCCCTCCATTAATCCGTTTTTGGCTTTAACTAAGACGTATTTGGCTAGGTTGTCGTGAGGTATGTGGCAGTCTACGCATTTAGCCCTTACTCCGCTTTTACCTTTGCCGCTATGGACGTCGTTACTATAAGCTATAACCATAGGATCCATCTCGTGGCATACTACGCAAAACTTCTCTCCGCTAGTTTCTTCTAGGGCGTAATGCACGGGCAGTACGACTAAAAACCCTATAATGCCGCTTACTAATATAATAAGCGCTAGTACTTTCTTTGAAATTTTCATGGCGTTACCCCCATCCATTGCGGAACTTCGTGTTCGTGGCACTCCGTGCACATATTGGTTGATTTTTTATGCTCGTTGTGGCACTCGTCGCAGTATAGCGTAGGGCCGTCGTGAACCGAATTGTGAGGATTTGCTTTTAGCAGATCCATGTATTCTAGTCTTTTAGCTATCTTTTTCTTGTCGCCGTGACAGGATATACAGCCTTTATCGCCTATGGATTTAAATTTACTAGCGTCGTTTCCTTGTCCTTCGTGACAATCAAGACAGGTGAAGCTTAGCTTTTCGTGGTGAGGTTTTAAAGGGTGTTTGGCTCGCAGCTCGTCGGTGACGTTAAGATCGACTAAAGACGTTATCTTTGCGCCTAAGGCTTCTGCGCTAAATACAAAAGAGCATAATAGCATAGATGCGCACAAGGCGAGAAACGCTTTGTGTTTCATGCGAATTCCTTTCGGATGTCAAATTTACAAATTTAACTGCAAATTCGGCTTTAAATTTAAAAAGATCGCAGGCTGAATTCTCGAATTTAGTCTTAAATTTAACCTGCGATACGAAATAATATTTGCGAGTATTTTGAGATGGATTTGAATGTTGTGCGGAAAATTTTGTCCGAGATAGAACACGTAGTTCATCGTAGGACAAAATTTTCAAACTCATTCAAAGACGCTCAAAAGACGCCGCAAATTAGCCTATATTCTCTCCCGCTATCATACCAAACGTTAAGCAATCCGCGATCGCGACGCTACCTAAGCGGCTTGCTCCGTGTACGCCGCCCGTGATCTCGCCTGCGGCAAATAGTCTAGGAATAGGCATCTCTGTTTGTAGCGAGATAACCTGGGCTTTGGTATTGATATCGATACCGCCCATAGTGTGGTGGAGTTTTGGCGTACCGCGCATAGCGTAGAAAGGTGGTTTGGAGATATCTACGCCGTTTGTAGTGGTTTTATCCATAGGTTTGCCAAAGTCCTCGTCTTTACCAGATTTAACGAAGCTGTTATATCTCTCGACCGTCTTTTTTAGCTCTGCGGCAGGGATTTTATAAGCCGCCGCTAGTTCGTCTAGAGTTTCAAATTTCTTTAGTACGCCTGATTCTAGCGGTTTAGTGTAGTGCTCAGGTATAACCATATTTTTTACACCATCAGAGTCGCAGAAGTTGATCGGATAGATATCTGCTTTTGCATCGATTACTTTAAACATAGCTTGAGAGCGCGTACGGCGGTCCGCTAGCTCGTTCATAAAGCGTTTGCCGGTTCTTGGATCAACTGAGATACCGTAGCGGAAGCTTCCGTTTACGTTAAACATAGAGCCTACGCCAAAGCCTTTTTCGTCAGGGCATGCCCATGGACCAAACTGTATCCAGCTTAGCTGCACTGGAGTTGCGCCGATCCTAAACGCCTCTTTCATAGCGCCAGCTGTTGCGCCCGGGTGGTTGGTGCTATCCGTAGTAGGCAAGATAGATGGATCTTGAACCTGTCTAAAAAATACGTCGCGGCAGAATCCGCCTGCGGCTAGCACTACGCCTTTTTTGGCTTTTATCGTCTTTTTAGTTCCGGTAGTGTTTTCGGCGTCGTCTTTTTGGCTTTTTGGATCAAATTTATAATCCTCTCTGATGATCACGCCGTCTACGCCGCCATCTTCGCCTAGGACAAATTCGTCAAATTTAGCTCTTTGTCTTAGCTCGCAGCCTTGTAGGTTTTTAAAGTATTCTACCATCGGCTGAACGATACCTGAGCCCGAGCCGTTAGCGGTCTGAAGCGATCTAGGCACGCTGTGTCCGCCTGCGTGAGTAACTTTATCTATGTATTTAGCGCCGCATTTTAGAGTTAGTTTATATGCATCTTGCGCGCGAGTAGCGATGGTGTCGATTAGATCTACGTGGTTTAGGCCGCGGCCGGCTTTTAGGCAGTCTTTGATAAATAGCTCGTTGCTATCTTTGATGCCTTCTGCTTTTTGTTTGTCGCTGTTTGGAACGGCAAATATTCCGCCGTTAATTACAGAGTTACCGCCTACGCGTCCCATCTTTTCTAGGATTAGGACTTTATTGCCCTTTTCGGCTGCAGTGATACCGGCTGCAAGTCCTGCAAAACCGGAACCAACGATAACTACGTCCCACTCTTCGTCAAATTTGACGTCTTTAGCGTTAACCGCAGCATTTGCGTTTACGGAGCCGAGCGCTAAAGCACCCGCGCCAACTAGGCTCATTTTGAGCAGATCACGTCTTGAAACGTTTTCCATGATGTCTCCTTTATTTTACCGTTATACGGTTTTTTTGATGCCTAATTTTGGAGTTATTGTACCAAAAGTTAAATAAAAGCAAAATAATATTATTTAAAAATTGTCTTTAAATTTTAGAAAACCGCCGCCGCTAAAAAGCCGCTTATCGGTTGCCTACTAGCTCTAAATTTAGACAAATTTTAAATTTAAATCTCTACATAAAATTTTGTGCGCTATGAGAGTGTGTATCCTGCGCCGGATAAAGACCTGCAAAAGCAGGTCTTTATTTCTCGCAAAGCTTGCCGCACGCATCGGCGCGGCATCTGCTGCAGTGAGTCATTTGGTGAATGGAGCCGCCGATTAGCTTTCGCATGCTGCGAATTTCTTCGTTTGAGGGCGATTTGATATTTGCAAAAGGGGTGCCATGCACGGGGATCATCGCCATGCAGTTCATGATATCGGCCTGCCACTCTTTGGCCTTTTTCGCGATTTGCGGGACGTGATCCATATTTACGCCAGGCATTACGACCGTATTGATCTTTACGATCATGCGAGCTTCTTTTAGCTTGCGAATCCCTTCCTCTTGGCGCTCCGCAAGAATTTTAGCGCCCTCTTCGCCGCGATAAATTTTGTTTTTGTAGCGCACCCACGCATAAATTTTGCCGCCCACGCCCGGCGTTACGGCATTAACGGTCACCGTCACGTGGCTCACGCCGATACGCACGATATCGTCCACATGCTCGGGCAGAGCTAGGCCGTTTGTGGATAGGCAAAGTAGGGCGCGAGGGAAGCGGGCTTTGCATTTTTCAAAGGTAGCTAGGGTCTTGTCGGCATCGCACATAGGATCTCCGGGCCCTGCGATACCGATGACCGAGATATCCTGTCTAAATTTAAATAGATTTTCCACGTATAGCGCGGCCTCGTCCGGGCTTTGCACCCTCCCCGTTACGCCGGGTCGATTTTCGTTTGCGCAGTCGTAGATGCGGTTGCAAAAATTGCATTGGATATTGCAATTCGGCGCTACGGGAAGGTGCACGCGCCCGTAGGCGGCGGACGCTTTTTTGCTAAAGCAGGGGTGATTGTCGAAGGAGGGTTTGGCGAAAAAATTCATCAATCTTTTTTCCTTCCGAATTTGATGGCATCCGCGTGGCAAACATCCATACAATCGCCGCAGTTCGTGCAGTTCATCTCGTCCGGTCTCGTGCCCATTTCGCATTTGCGCAAACAGGCGTTGCAGTTATCGCAGGCGCTCGTTTTATAAACGCGAAATATTGAAATTTTACGCAGCAGCTCCATTATGCCGCCGCTAGGACAGGCGAAGCGGCACCATAAATTTGCGACGATCAAGGACGCAGCGATGAGGGCCACGACTACGGCAGTGCGAACCGCCCAGTACCAGTCGGAAAATTTAAAGGACATGATAACGGCGTTTAGATACTCGTCGCTGGTGCGGATAGGGATCATAACTCGAGGGTTGCCGTAGATAAAATACACGCCCGCGCTAAGCAAAACGGCTAGAACCATGCCTATCTGCGCATATCGTAGCTTTCTGTTATTTTTTAGCTTGAGCTTAAAAGCGGCAAATTTGCCGAGCATTTGATTGACGAATCCGCCCGGGCAAATCCAGCCGCAAAACGCGCGCCCAAGGAAAATAACCAGCACGGGTACAAACAGCCAAAAGCCGAAAAACACGGTCGCGATCCGCCCCCAGCACGTAACGATTGGACAGGATTGGCAGTTTACGAAAGGCACGATAAAAGGGCATCTAAAAATCCCGTAATACGCCCATTGCCCGATCGCGCCGATAAAAATCAGCTGCACCAATCGACGAATTTTAGTTAGCCTAGAGACTTTTTTCATCTTTGCCATATTTACTATACTAAACATCTTTTACACCAAACCTTTCTATGAGTTCAAGCCCACGTGCCGAATGGATGGAGGTAAAGCCGTGTCGCTCGAAAATTTCCTGCCCCTCCACGGAACAGACGAAGTCCGCGAAGTCGTCGGCAAGCTTCTCGTCTTTTACGTATTTCATGATATTTAGCGTAAAGGTAAGCGGCCCTGGCGGGATGAGTTTCTCGTCGATAGGCATATATTCGATCTTGTCTTTAAACCTATCGTGCGTCGTTAGGCGCTTTTCGATTATGGACGCATCGCCCTTGCCATCTACCAGATCGCACATCATCTGGATGACGCATGAGCCGTTGGCAATCATATTTTTCATAACGGGCTCCGTGAGACCTGAATTTTTCAAAATTCCCTTTACCGGCCCGCTACCCGGAGGCGATGCCCTTAGCGGCAGCATCACCCGCACGCCAGGCTCTGCTAGATCCTTCAGATCGCGAATGCCCGCGGGATTTCCCTTCGGCACTACTAAAACGTAGTCGGTAAAACATAGCGGTCTAAAGCGGAGGCTAAGGCCAGCCTTACGCAGTTTTTGAGAGAGCTCCAAAACGCGAGCGCCGAAAACCTCCGTCTTGCCTTGCAAGGCTAGCAGCGACTTTCCGAGCGCACCCGCAAAGGCGCCGGTGTATTGGATATTATGCCCCGTCCTTGACTCATAAATGGCGTTTAGCTCGTTAAATGCTTCGGACAGCCCTCCGCACGACCAAACCTGCAGGGAACCTGGCTTAAACGGCGTATAGCCAGCAAGCATCGCTTCCGGTCCGGCGATGGCTGCCGCTGCCAAAGCTCCTTTTAAAAAGCCGCGACGAGATTCGTCTATCTCTTTAAATTTCATGCAATCTCTCCTTTCTTTGGATTGTTTTTAAATTTAGAAAATTCTTCATTTTAAAATTTCGAGCAACCCGCTTAGAGCAGTTCTATAAACGCTTCTAGGCGCGTTCGAATTTGCCCAACGTCCTGTTTGGAGTAGTCAGTCTCCAGACTCATATAGCTTACTCCCGCTTCTTTGCTTGCCTCTTTGATGCGATTCGTCTCGATCGCGTAGGTGTGACAGCCACTTAGCACGACGTCGATGACACCGTCTGCTTGATATTCGCGGATAAATTCCTTGATAATATCGCCTCTGGCGTCGTTTTGATACATCACCGAACAGGGGATTTTAAGGTAGCGTTCGGCGATATTTGCGACCAGGTCGCCCTTCGTTTGCACTTGGTTTTGATAGCCTTTGGTGCCGGAGCAGTTTTCAAAGGCCACTACGTCCGCGCCCAGCTCCTCTATCTGCTTGATAACCTTTTCATACACGCCCCCGCTTGGACAGCCGGTGATGATGATCCGCTTTTTACGAGCTTTCGGCGGCGCCATCTCCTTTGCGGCGGCTATGTAGGCGCGTATCATTTTAAGCTTCTCCTGCTTGTCGTATATGAAATCGCTCGCAAATGAAATTTGATGAATTTCGCTGCCCGCTACCGGCATCGGATTTAGTTTGCCAAGCTCTAAAAGCTCCAACATCACCTTGCGCTCTTCGTTGTAAATTTGCACCGCATCGAGCAGCGCTTCATCGGTGATTTTCGTATCAAATTTTTGCTCTAAAACTTTACGAAATTCCCTAAGCTCGTCGGTAAAAAGCTCCAAGCTCTTGCCACCGGTCATATTCGGCAGCTGCAACACGTGGACGTCCTTATGTTTTGTCAGCAGCTCATACATCTTTTTCTTGCCGTCGCAGGTCGTTTCGCCTATGACGAGATCGCTGGCGTTCATATAGGGGCATTTTTTAGTAACTGCGTAGCCGTAGCTTGCTTTAATTAGCGGGCAAAGATTGCGCGGAAGCTCCGCGTGAGCGGCGTCTATCGGGCTCTCGTCATAGGCGCAAAGCCCAACCGGCACGGCGCCCGCGGCGTAAATGAGCTCCTTTGGCGAATAGGTGCAAAACATTCCCACTACGTGTTTGCCTTGCTCTTTTAGATCGTGCAGAGCCATTGCGTTGCGCTTTTTAAGCGCGTCAAAATCCATCTTCATCTCGTCTCCTTTGAAATTTCATTTGCTTTGCGTGCGCCGATAAGCGAAGCGCCCATCGCGCCGCAGTAGATTGCGTTTTCGTGAGTAAAAATTTCAGCCCCCAGATGCTCGCCTAGAAGCCGTTTAAAGAGCGGCACGTTGCTAAGTCCGCCGCTTAAAAAATAAATTTGATTTTCCAGCCGTTTGATGAGAGCGGCGACCTTGTGCGCCGAGGAGTCCACGATGGCGTAGGCGATCTCGCTCGTTTCTACGCCGTTTGCGCTTAGCGAGACGATCTCACTCTCGGCAAAAACAGTGCAGGTCGAGCTTAGTTTGATCGCGGGATTTTTGCGGGCGGTTTTGTAAATTTCGCTTAGCTCCAGCCCCAGGCGGCCCGCGCTGATCTCTAAAAATTTGCCCGTGCCCGCCGAGCACTTGTCGTTCATGATGAAGTCCGCAGGCTTGCCACCTTCTATTTTGATAGCCTTGGTGTCCTGCCCGCCTACGTCGATGACGGTGCAGTCTTTCTCAAACAAAAAGTGTGCCCCAAGCCCGTGGCAGAGGATCTCGCTCATGCTAAGCTGCGCGTAATCCACGCTGACGCGTCCGTAGCCCGTAGCCGTCACGAAGCCCTCTGCGTAGCCTTTTTGCTCTAAGGCTTGCTTGATCTGGCGCGCGACCTTGACCGCGCTAAAGCCGCTTGGCAGCAAAAATAGCTCGCAAAATTCGCCGCGTTCGTCCATAACGGCGACCTTTGACGAGGTAGAGCCGATGTCGATACCGATAAAATGCATAAAATTTTAAATCCGTCGAAAAATATTTCTACGCCGTAGAACTTTGATTTGAATGTTAGTCTTTTTAAGCTTTTAGACTGCTGAAATTTAGCGTAGGCTTGCGGCGCGGATAAAATTTAGCTTTGCGCCGCATTTGAATTGGTTTTAAATTTAGATTTAAATTTAGCGCTCGCGGGCGATTAAAATTCCGCTTAAAATCACCACCGCAATGCCTGCTAGCACGATCGGACCGGGCAGATGATCGCCTAGCATAATGCCGAGTGCCATGCTAAATAGGATGTCGCTGTAGCTGATCGCGGCGACGATGCCCGCTTTGCGTGAAGCGGCGTAGGCGCGCGTCATGTAAATTTGAAAGTAGATACCGCTGACGCCCAGAAGCGCCACGAGCACCCAGCCAAAAAGGCTTGGCGGGTTGAAGTAAGCAAGTCTCGCCAAATCCGCCCCGCTGAAAAGCCCTAAAATTTTAGCCTCGCTACCTTCAAGCACCCAGCCCATTATCATCATCGTAGCACTTAGAAAGGTAGCGGATGAAACGAAAACCAGCACGATGAGGTTGGTGGCGTAGTGTTTGCGAAGCTCGCGCACGCTCGTGTATGCAAGCCCCGCGCACATGCCGCCGAAAATTCCCACCGCATCGGTTACGCTAATGCCGATGTGCGGGCGCACGACGAGTAAAATTCCGCCAAAGCCGAGCAGTATCGCAAACCAACCGCGCGAACTTAGCTTTTCGCCTAAGAAAAACGCCGAAAATAGCGCGGTGAAAATGGGCGCCGTCTTTTGGAAGGTAAAAGCGGTGCCAAGATCGATGTGAGCGATATTGTAGAAGGTCGCTAAGATACCGCAGCTGCCGATAAAGCCGCGAAACGCAAGTAGCCATGGCTTGCCGCCCGGGCCCAGATTTTTTACCCGCCTTAGCGAAAACAGCACGATGCCGATGCCTACGACGTTGCGGAAAAACACGATCTCGGCGCTACTCATCCGCTCCGCCATGACCTTGGCTAGCGCGCCGTTTAGCGCAAAATAAAAGCTCGCTACTAGCATATAATAAACGCCCAGATGTTTCAGCCAAAACGCGGAGTAAAATTTCTGCTTCACGCCGTCCTACTTTCGGTTCGCCACGAGCGTGCCCGCGACGATGATGAGCGCCATACCCCCAAGCGCCATGAAACCGGGCAGGGCGTCGCCTAGCAGCAGCCCAAATAGCGTCGAAAAGATGATATCTGTGTAGCTGATCGTAGCTACTATGCCCGCTTTGCGCGTCGCGGCGTAGGCCTTGGTAACGTAGGTTTGATAAAACAGCCCCAGCAGCCCCAGAAGCACGGCAAAGAGCCAGCCCTGCGCGTTTGGAATTTTAAATTTAGAAAGCATAAAGCTCAGCGCGGGCGCGTCTATAAATTCCGCCGCGATCATAAGCGCTACGGGCATTAGCGTGCCGGCAAGAAGCGCAGAGAGGATGATAGTATCGGAGCTATAGTATTTGCGCAGCCCGCGCACGGAGGTAAGCGCCATCGCGGCGAATAATCCGCTTAAAATTCCAAAAATATCGCTCGGCTGCAAGCCAAACTGCGGCTGAATTACCAAAACGATCCCCACAAAGCCCAGGCAGACCGAGAACCAGCCCATCGCGCCGAATTTTTCGCCGAGGGTAAAATACGCGATAATCGCCGTCCAAATGGGTGCTGTTTTTTGAAAGGTGAATGCCTCGCCGAGGCTGATGTTAGCGATGTTATAAAAAAACACCATTAGCCCCAAAATCCCGACAATGCCGCGAAACGCGAGCGTAAAAGGATGACCGCCTTTGTTTGCGAAGCGCGCCGTACGGGGACGAGCCTTGATTTTATAAAGCAGGATCAAAAGTCCGGGCAGATTGCGAAAGAGCACGACCTCAAGCGATGAAATTTGCGCGCCCAAAAGCTTGGCAAAAACGCCCGTAAGAGAGTTGTAAAAGCACGCCATCAGCATATAATACACGCTTAGATGGTGCAGCAAGAAGTTGTTGTATTTCATCGCGTCCCTTTAAATTTGCGGAATTATACACGCATAATGATTAAATTTTAATATTCCGCCGTTTTAATATTTCGTCGCGCCGCCTGCTTTTGCGCGTTTGGACGCGACGGCTCGATTTTGCACTTCGGCGCTTGAATGCGCAAAGCAGCCAAATTTGCGCAGCTGCGGGCTTTTATGCTTTCGCACGGTTGCGCCCGTTTCGCGTTTCGGTTGCTAGCTTTCGCGGACAGGCTTCGGTTTTAAAATTTTATAAATTTACGCGTAGCTCCAGTTCTGCGTCATCCGTGGCGATGGATCGCGCGTTTTGATGCCTTGCGTCCGTGCGGCGTCCCGCTAGTGCCGCTGCTCGCGTATGTGAGCCGCAAGCGCATCTCGTCGAATGCGTCCGTCGCGCTGATGTCTATGCGAGCTGCGGTAAAATTCCATAAAATTTAGCGCCTAAATTTCATAAAATTTTGTCGTCCGACTTGCGCGAGCGAGCGCGTAGAATTTGGCTTTAATCTATTTTTGGTTATAATCGTGCCAAAAACTACAAGGACGAACGTGAAAAGTTTGATCATCATCGGGCGCCCCAACGTCGGCAAGTCGAGCCTTTTTAACTGCCTAGCGGGCGCTCGCATCGCCATCACGAGCGACGTTGCGGGCACTACGCGCGATACCAACAAAGCCGAAGCCGAAATTTTCGATCGCCGCGTGCGCGTGATCGATTCTGGCGGCCTGGACGACACCTCCGAGCTGTTTACGCGCGTGCAAGCTAAGACGCTAAGCGAAGCCAAGAGCGCGGATTTGATAATCTTTATGACGGATGGCAAGCTGCTTCCAAGCGATGATGAGCGGCGGATATTTTTCTCGCTGCAAAGGCTTGGCAAGCCCATCGCCCTAGCGGTCAATAAGATCGACGGCAAGCGCGACGAGGAGCGCAGCTGGGAGTTTAACGAATTCGGCGTTAAATTTTTCCCGATCTCCGTCTCGCACAACAGCGGCATCGACGAGCTAAAAGAGTGGATCTACGGCTTTTTAGATCCTGCGCCCGCGCAGCAGGACGAGGATGAAATTTTTGATGATTTTATAGAGGGCTTTAATGACGAGGGCGAGCCGAAAGAGGGGCGCGACGAGGAATTTTACGCTAGTAAAACCATCGGCGTGGGCATCATCGGGCGGGTAAACGTCGGCAAATCAAGCCTTCTAAACGCGCTTGTTGGCTCGCAGCGCTCGGTCGTGAGCGATTATGCGGGCACGACGATCGATCCGGTGAACGAAAGCACGGAATTTGGGGGGCGTACGCTTGAGTTTATCGATACCGCGGGCATTCGCCGTCGCGGCAAGATCGAGGGCATCGAGCGCTTCGCGCTAAATCGCACCGAAAAAATTTTACAAAGCTCCGACATCGCGCTTTTGGTGCTTGACGCAAGCGAACCGCTAAACGAGCTAGACGAGCGCATCGCGGGACTTGCGGCTAAATTTGAACTCGGGCTAATCATAATTTTAAACAAATGGGATCTTTGCGAGCGCGATTACGACGAGTTTTGCCGCGATCTGCGCGATAGGTTTAAATTCCTTTCCTACGCACCGATCATCAGCGTCAGCGCGACGGACAGGAAGCGGATACATAAAATTTACCCGCTCATTTTGGAGGTTTATTCAAATTTCACTCGCAAGCTCGGCACTGCAAGGATAAATGAAGCCATAGAGGGTGCGATCAAAACCCATCCGATACCTCGCGAGCGGGGCAAATCGGTTAAAATTTACTACGCCGCGCAGATCGGCTTTGCGCCGCCGAAGATCGCTCTTGTGATGAACCGCCCCGGAGCGCTACATTTTAGCTACAAGCGCTATTTGATGAACAGGCTGCGAGAGAGCTTTGCTCTTTCGGGAAGTCCGCTAGTGCTGCTGCCGCGCAAAAAAGGGGAGGGCGATGAAGAGCGGTAACATCGTGCTCATCGGCTTTATGGGGGTCGGCAAGGGCACGGTAGCGCGGGCGCTGGCTGCGCAAAGCGGGATGTTTGCGCTTGATTGCGACGATATGATTGAAAGCTACGCCAATAAAAAGATCGGGCAAATTTTTAAAGAGCAGGGCGAGCAGAGCTTTAGAAAGATGGAAGAGAGCCTTGCGAAATTTTTAGAAAAGTCCGTCCGCTGCGCCGTGATCTCCACCGGCGGCGGCTTTTACGCCGTGAAAAATTTAAACAAAATCGGCACCGTCGTGTATCTGAAATCAAGCTTTGAGGGAATCATCGAGCGCTTAAAAAATAGCGAAAACGCGGAGAAGAAATTTGCAAAGCGCCCGCTGTTAGCGGATCTGCAAAAGGCCGCGGCGCTGCATGCCGAAAGAGACGGGGCGTATGAAAAAAAGGCCGACATCGTAATCAACGTCGAAAATAAAAGCGTAAAAAAGATCGTAAAAGAAATTTGCTCCGCCTGCGATGGGCTAAATTTAAAGGGGAAAAAGATGTCTAAGCAGAAGTGCTCTGGCGGCGGCAAAAATTCCGAGCCGCACGGCAAAGAGGGTAAAAACGATAAACTTAAAAAGAAAGAGGCGCTAAAGCAGAAGCTGCATGAGCTACTGGAGGGCTTAGAACGCGAGGAAATTCCAAAGCGGGTGATTGCGTGGCACTTCGATCTTTACGAGCCTTATGCGCTACAGCTAGCGGGATCGAGCAGTTATGACGCGGATGACGACGACTGGGCGTGCGAGGACGAGGATGAGTTTTATCCCGAATATTCACGCTTGCAGCTTGAATTTTTAAATGAGCTTTCGTGGCGGCAGGTTTTAAAACTGCTCGTGCAGGCTCTGCGCGAGCTGCGAGAGCAGATGCCTAGCGCTAAAATTTTTAAGTGCAAGCACATCGCCGTGGGTTTTGTGGACGGCGATCTGATTTTGATTTAAAGGAGCAACGATGAGAATTTTAACGGGTCTTCAGCCCAGCGGCAAGCTGCATTTGGGCAATTACTTCGCGAGTATCAAGCAGATGGTGGATGCGCAAAACGCGGGAGAGCAGATGTTTATGTTTATCGCAAACTACCATGCGCTCACGTCCGTAAGCGACGGCGCAAAGCTAAAAAACTCCACCTACGAGGCCGCGGCAGCGTTTTTGTCTCTCGGGATCGATCCGAAAAAGACGGTGTTTTGGGTGCAAAGCGACGTAAAAGAGGTGTTGGAGCTTTACTGGATTTTAAGCGGGTATGCGCCGATGGGGCTGCTCGAGCGAGCACACGCATACAAAGACAAGATCGCAAAGGGCTTTGAGAGCAAACACGATCTGTTCAGCTACCCCGTGCTGATGGCGGCGGACATCCTGCTATACAGCGCGGAGATCGTGCCCGTGGGCAAGGATCAGATCCAGCACGTCGAGATCGCCCGCGACATCGCGCTTAAATTTAACAACGCCCACGGCGAAATTTTAACTATTCCGCAAGCGCGCGTAAACGATGAAGTGGCGATCGTGCCGGGTACGGACGGCGCGAAGATGAGCAAGAGTTACGGCAATACGATCGATATTTTCTCAGATGCCGCGACGCTAAAGAAGCAAATTTCAAGTATCGTAACGACCTCTGAGCCGCTAGAAGCGCCTAAGCAGTGGCACGGGTGCAATGTCTATAATATCGCGAAGCTGTTTTTAAGCGAAGCGGAGCAGACGGAGCTACAGGCTCGTTACGAGCGGGGCGGCGAGGGGCAC
>NZ_CALIMQ010000299.1 GCF_938045535.1 uncultured Campylobacter sp.
CGACAGCGACACTGAGGTAAATATCAAGAATTTAGGCGTTTCGGATTTCTTAGGCATTGCGGTTTCTAAAGGCAATAAGGATCTGCTTGAGTTCTTAAATGGCGAGCTAGTCAAGCTAAGTAAGAACGGCTTTATGAAAAAGACCTATGACGAGACGATTGAGCCGTATTACAAGGGTACTGCGGAGAAAAAATATTTCTTGCTGGATGATCTTTATAGCTTGCTGTAATTTTTAAAAAGGGGGACGCTATGAAAAAGATAATCCTAGCATTGATGCTGGCTGCGTGTTCGCTTTTTAGCAACACTTTGACTCAAATCAAAGAAAAAGGGGTTATTCGAATCGGTATAGATGGCTCGTCTCCGCCGTTTAGCGTCGCTAAAGCTGGCGAATATAGCGGGTTTGAGATACTCTTGATCGAAGGGCTTGTTAAAGAAATTTTCGGTGATAAAGGCAGCAAGATACAATATGTCGTAACGGTAGGTGATGACCGCATAAAAGCGGTGCAGGACAACAGAGTCGATTTAGATATCGCGCTTATCTCGGTTACGAAAGAGCGCGAGAAGCTGGTAGATTTCTCCGATCCATACTTTAGCGTAAATATCGGCGTGCTAACTCGTAGCGACGATAATATCAGAAAGGTCTCCGATCTAAACGGAAAGACTATACTAGCGCAGCCCGGCACTACTGTGTTTGATTACTTTACGAAACAGGGCTATAACGTAGTACCGTGTGCGAGCGCGAATGAATGCTTTAATGACCTAAAATCGGGCAAGGGCGACGGATACGGCGATGATAATCTACTTGTATTTGCTTATGCCGTAGTTGATTACAAGGTTGAGGTAAATATCAAGAATTTAGGCTCGACGGACTTCCTGGCCATCGCAGTGCAAAAGGGCAATACTGAGCTGCTTAACGCGGTAAATGCGGGACTAATTGAGCTAAGTAAAAAAGGTTTTTTTACAAAAATTTTTGATGAGAGTATTGAGCCTTTTTATAAAGGCACCATTGATAAAAAGTATTTCTTGCTGGACGATCTTTACAGCTTGTTTTAATTTAAAGTGGCGATGGATAGAATTCTATTCGCTGGCAAATTTTAGTAAAATTTAAAGGAATTTTATGAAAAAGATTAT
>NZ_CALIMQ010000300.1 GCF_938045535.1 uncultured Campylobacter sp.
GGCAGCGGAGGATCCGAATTTAGTCAAGCTAGTGCTTGATAACGCAGGCTTTGCGATCTATTTTTCACGCTCGCTCATCCCCTACCCGCGCGCGACATGCGAGTGCTACCTCGGACACATCGGCATCTACGCATACAGCGTGCGGAATTTAAAGCGGTTTTGCGCCCTGCCCGCCTCGGTGCTGGAAGATACCGAAAAACTCGAGCAGCTTCGCGCCATAAGCGCTGGCGAAAAGATCGCGATGCTTGAAATAAAAACCGCGAGCATCGGCATCGACACGCCGGCTGATTACGAGCGCGCGCTAAAGGAGTTCGGCAATGGAATTTAAAATTTACTCGCTATGCGGCGCAGTGTTTGGAGCGCAGGAGCCCGCCGCGGAGCGTAAAATTCTAACGCGACGTAAAATTTTAGCGGAGCGCGGAATTTTAAAATTTAAAGATGCGAGCGCAAGATGAACTACGATGAATACAGATCCGCAGTAGATACGCTAAATGCATGGGCGCGGGCATATTACACCGACGATAAACCGATCGCAAGCGATGAGGAGTACGACGAGCTTTATTCGCAAGCGGAGAAATTTGAGGAGCAAAATCCCGAGCTCGCGCTGCCCTACTCGCCTACACGGCGCATCGGAGGCGCGATCAGCGAGGGCTTTTCCAAACTCGCTCACGGCGCGCAGATGTGGTCGATGGAGGATATTTTTGGCGACGCGGACCTTTTGGCGTGGCTAGCTCGCGGCGAGAAGAGCAGCGCGCAGTTTTACGTCGAGCCGAAATTTGACGGCGCAAGCTTAAATTTGACCTACGAAGGCGGCGTGCTGATAAGCGCGGCGACGCGCGGCGACGGGCTTATAGGCGAGGACGTGACGCAAAACGCAAGAGCGATCAAATCGGTGCCGCTTCAGATCCCCTACGCGGGAAGGATCGAGATTCGCGGCGAGACGCTGATCGCAAAGAGCGATTTTGACGCGCTAAACGATGAGCGCGCCGCAAACGGCGAGAGCCTGTTTTCAAACCCGCGCAACGCCGCTGCAGGCAGCCTGCGCCAGCTAGATAGCGCGATCGTAGCGAAGCGGAAGCTGAAATTTATCCCGTGGGGAGTGGGCGAGCATTCGTTAGGCTTTGCGCTGCACTCACAGATAATGGAGTTCGTACGCAGTCTCGGCTTTTTGCGCGACGAGTTTTGCCGCATCTGCAAGAGCGCAAGCGAGATCAGGAGCGCATACGAAGCGCTGCATAGCATGCGCGCGAGCAAAGACCTGATGCTAGACGGCATGGTAATCCGCGTAAACGAGCTTTCAAAGTGCGCGCAGATGGGCTATACGGTGAAATTTCCGCGCTTTATGGTCGCGTATAAATTTCCCGCGGTCGAAAAGGTAACGCGGCTGCGCGAGATCAATCTGCAGGTCGGCCGCACCGGCGCGGTCACTCCCGTAGCCGTCGTAGATAGCGTAAATATCGACGGCGCGAACGTTTCAAGCGCGACGCTTCATAATTTCGACGAGATCGCGCGGCTGGGACTGATGAAAAACGATTTCGTGGGCATCATCCGCAGCGGCGACGTGATCCCGAAGATCACGAGCGTTTACAAACAGCGCAGAGACGGCACGCAGAGCGAAATTTTGCGCCCGGATCGCTGTCCCGTTTGCGGCGAGAAATTGCTTGACGAAGGCGCGCTCATAAAGTGTCAAAACCTCGATTGCAAGGCGCGCGTGATAGGCTCGCTGATCTATTTCTGCTCAAAAAAATGTATGAATATCGAAGGGCTAAGCGACGCGACGATCACGCAGCTTTTTGAAAGCGGCAAAATTTCAAAGATCAGCGACATTTACGCCCTCGGCGCGCAGGATTTGGCGGATCTTGAAGGCTTTGCAGATAAAAAAATTTCAAACCTTTTGGGCGCGATAAATGCGAGCAAAAACGCGCCGCTTGAGCGCTTCATCGCTTCTTTAGGGATCGAACACATCGGCGAGGTGGCCGCGCACAAGATCGCCGCAGCGTTCGGACAAGATTGGCTGGATGCGAGCGAGGATGAAATTCTGCGGCTGGAGGGCTTTGGAGAGGCTATGGCAAGGAGTCTAACGGAGTTTTGCAAGATAAATCGCGAAAAAATTCTAAATCTAAGCGAAATCATCACGCCTCGCGCGCCCCAGATGCAAACCACTAAAAGCGTCTTCACGGACCGCAGCGTCGTCATCACCGGCACGCTCAGCCGTCCGCGCGACGAGTTTAAGGCCAGGCTTTTGGCGATGGGCGCGAAGGTGCAGGGCTCGGTATCTGCCAAGACCGACTTCGTGCTCGCAGGCGCAGAAGCGGGCTCCAAGCTGCAAAAAGCTCGCTCGCTTGGCGTGCGGGTGATCAACGAGAGCGAGTTTGAAGCGCTTGCGGAGGGCGGCGAGTGAAGGTTTTTTGCTTGGCGCCAAACCCGCACGCAAACGGCGCGGGGTTAAATTTCAAAAGAAACCTCCGTCCTGCGGCGCTTGTGTGTTTTACAAGGCGCGAGAATTTTAAAAATTTTAAAGAGTGTAAGGAAGCGGTAAATTTGCCGCTAGAAGCGAGGATAGCAAATCGAGCGGTCGATGTAAGATCGCTGGGCTCTAAGGCGTGCGTAAAAACGGCAGACCGAGAGGCGGTTTCTGCGAGGCACGCGAGCCCCACTTGCCGCGACGCTAAAACGGCGCGCACGACACCGATAGGTGCGGCCGTAAGCAAGAATATCTCAAATCTTGCGCCGCTCAAACACTGCGCCGATATGAAAAATTTTAAAATTTTCGCTAGCGGCAAGATAAAATTTGCAATGCAAGGTGAGCTAAAATTTGTAATGCGCAGTATGGCTAAATTTGCGGCACGATGCGGGCTAAAATTTGAGCCTTGCAGCACTGCTGCACGAGGTTTTACTACACGCGATAAAATTTTAAACTCAAGCTCGCGCGAAAACTGCGTAAGCTCTAAAATTTCATCGCAGCGCGGAGAAAAAGCAAAATGAGATTTGATCTGCTCGTCGCAAATACGCTTAAAATCAGTAGAAATCAGGCTGCCGCGCTGATAAAACAGGATAAAATTTTGCTGCGAGGCGCCGTGCAAAACAGGCCCTCTGCGCAGATTGCGCCTGAGCAGAGCGGCGAAATCAGCGCGATTGATCAAATTTACGTAAGCAGGGGCGCGCTCAAGCTTGCGGGCTTTCTGGATGAGCTTGCCGAAAACGGGCTTTTGGCAAGCTGCAGCGTAAATTTGCCTAACTCGGCGGCAGAAATTTCAAAGCCATGCAGCGGCGCAAAGAGCGCGAATAGTAAAGCGGCAGTGACGCAAAGAGCAGGCGGAGTAATGACGCAAATTTCAAGTGCAGATTTCGCGGCTACGGATAAAATTTTTGGCGCGAACGAGGCTGATAAAATTCCAAGCGCGGCTGTCGCGACAACAAAGAGCGCTAAAGCGACTACCGAGGCGATCCGTACCGCAAAAACTAATGCCGATACGGCGGAGCGTTTACAAACGGACGCAGACGCCGAGACGGCAGAGATTTTAAATGCGGCGAAAGCCTCCAAATCGGGCGGCAAGGCGGGCGGGCGCTGCAGTGAAGGCAGCGCGAAGCTAGCACAAACAAAGCCCTCGCAAAAAGATATTTTAAATTTAGCGGGAGCCGATGTTTTGGACGTGGGCAGCAGCACTGGCGGGTTCGTGCAGATTTTACTGCAGCGCGGCGCAAAGAGCGTGACCGCGCTTGACGTCGGCAGCTCGCAGCTAAGCGAAATTTTGCGGCGCGACCCCCGCGTGATCGTGCGCGAAAACACCGACATCAGGGAGTTTGCGAGCAAGAAAAAATTTGATCTCATCACCTGCGACGTGAGCTTCATCTCGCTAAATTTGATCTTAAAAAGCCTCGCGCGCCTTGCAAAAAGCGCTCTCATCGTGCTATTTAAGCCGCAATTTGAAGTCGGCGCGGAGATCAAGCGAAATAAAAAAGGCGTGCTCAAGGACGAAAAAGCGGTGTGCGCCGCACGGGCGAAATTTGAGCAGCTATGCGCCGAGCTGGGGCTTGCCACGCTGCATGCCGGCGCCTGCAAAATCACGGGCAAAGAGGGAAATAGAGAATTTTTCTATCTTCTAAAAAGGATGAACGATGAAATTTAAAAACTTAATTATCTTGGCGTTTTGCGCGCTATTTTTGGGCTCATGCGCTAAAAGCTTAAACCCCAAAGCGCCGATCGTAAAAAACTTCGACATAGCTAAATTTAGCGGCGGCTGGTATGAGATCGCCCGTATGAAGGGCGGCGGCGAGCTGCAAAACACCGCCTACGAGTGCTTCGTCGATAAAAATTCCACGATCAATCTTTTAAAAACCGCCAAAACAAGCTCGGGTAAAATCGAAAACGAGCAGCACGTATTGGAGTTTGCGGGCGATAAAAGCGTAGGTCTGCTCTATCAAAAAGGTCTGATTTCCGACTCCCTCTACCGCGTGGCGCAGGTGGACGGCGACTATCGCTACGCCCTGATCTTCGGCGCCGATACGAGCGAGCTTTACATCCTCTCGCGCACCAAAACCCTGCCCGAGCCGATCCGCATCCTCTATCTAAAAAAAGCGAAGCACAGCGGCTACGACACCAAAAAAATCGTTTGGAGGAAGCAACAATAATGGCTAATCAAAAATCAGGCAAAGACCATACAGAGGCTTCGCTGCGGAATTTTAAAGAGCAAAATTTCGTAGCGCAGAATTCCAGCTTGAAAAATTTTACGGAACAGAATTTCACAAGCAATGGAGAAAATTCATCTCAAAATATCAAACGCCCAAGGCAAGAGTTGAGCGAAAACAAAAACGGCGATGCGCACCGCACAGATGAAGCAGACACCGACGCCGCTTGCAGTAACGAAACGGCTTATGGCGGCACTTGCGGCAATGGCGTAGACGCGCAAGCTCAAAGCGCGCTTCCTGCTTGTGCGGAAGTGCTGCGTGCGCGCCTAAGCGAGCAGTTCACACGTGGCGAGATTTTCGCAACGCTGCAAGGCGCAAACCGCGATAATGTGCGCGCCGTAGCAATCGGCAACTTCGACGGCATGCACCTTGGGCATCAAAAATTATTTGAGCGCCTAGGCGAGCAAGGCGCAATAATCGTAATCCTAGCAGGTGGTGGCACGAAGCTCACCCCTTTTGCGTCGCGGCAGGCTTTTACGGATAAAAAGATTTTTTATTGCGATCTACGCGCTATCAAAAGCCTTAGCGGAGGCGAATTTATCGCACTTTTAAGGCAGAATTTCATAAATTTACAAAAAATTGTCGTCGGTGAGGACTTTAGATTTGGACGAGACAGAGCGTGGGGCGCGGAGTTTTTGCGGCGCGAATTTAGCGGGCAAACCTGCGTCGTAGGGGAGTTTTGCTTAAGCGGCGGTGGCGTGCATTCAAGTAGGATCAAGAAACTTTTATCGCGTGGTCGGTGCGAAGAGGCGGCGGAGCTTTTAGGGCGAAATTACGAGATCTGCGGACGGATCGTACGCGGCCAGGGACGCGGGGCGCGGGAGTTCGTAGCGACGCTAAATCTTGATGCGAGCGGCTATTTTATGCCAAAAAGCGGCGTTTACGCAAGTATCACGAGCGTGTGCGGCGCGAGTTATAAAAGCGTGAGCTTCTTGGGGCACAGGCTCAGCACCGACGGGGCTTTTGCGCTTGAAACGCATATTTTAGAGGACTTTGCAGGCTTTGAGGCGGATTTAAATTCCGCACAAGATCGCGCGCCGTGCTGCGGGGGGCAAGCCGCACATTCTGCGCGAAATTCAGATGAAATTTCGGCGCGTAATTCAGCTGAAATTTCTACACAAAATTTTGCGGCGAGCGAGAGTTTGGACGCCGAAAATAAAAATTTAGAGGCTACAGGCAAAAATGGCGGCGCTAAATTTGCTTGCGTGAAATTTATAAAATTCCTGCGCGAAAATCGCAAATTTAGCGATCTAGCGCGGCTTAAGGAGCAGATTTTAAAAGACGCTTCGGAGGCGGAGGCGGTACTACGAAGCCGCAAATTTTAATCTACGGCTTGTAAGCTTAAAAATGAAATTTGCGGGCTGTGCGCTTGATTTGATGCGTCTGCCCGCGTTTTGCATCTACGGCGCATTAAATGAGCCGTCTGCGTCGTCCCGTATAAAAGTCGTGTGCCCGTTGCCTCCGAGGATGCTTGGCGCACCGTCTGCGTCTGCGATGCCATATGGGAAGTGCGCACAAAAGCGACGCGCAAGCTGCTAAAAAGTCGTTAAATTTTAACGACGTACCGCCTGCAGGACTTTAACGCACCTTGAGCTTCAGCTCATGCAAAACAAGGCAAGTGCAAGCCGCGCCAAAAATTAAGGGCGATAAAAAATCTTAGTTGCGCTGCGAAGCTTTAAAATTTAGCAGGGATAAGCTGCCGAGCAAGAGCCAAGCGGCTAAATTATACGCCTAGCTAAACGCGGGATTTTGTTAAGCGGGTTCCATTTTACGGCGCGTAAAATCGCAAAATGGGCGCGAAATTCTACCAATGGAGCTTTGATTATGCTTTTAGTTTAAGTTCGTAATTAAAGAATTTAAAGGAGCTGTTTTGGTAGCGTGAGATTTGGCGACGTAAAATTAATGCTGCGAAAATACGGCGCAAAATTTTAAGGATGTATTTGCACGGCGCGGAATTTTAGAGTCTGTCAAGCAAGACGTGAAATTTAATCATGCATCGAGCGTATCTGGGCTAGAAGTGGGGCACAAACTGAGATGCAGCTCGCTTGCATCAAAAGCGCCCATGCTACGTTTAAAATTTAGGTATGCTTCGCGCGGGGCAAACTAAGCGCAATAATTCCATGCGTAGCGGTCGTAAATCGAGTGTCGCGCAAGTGCAGGAAGCACGGCGTGAGAATTCTGCGCTTAGCATGCGCAGGAAGTATAAATCGAGTGCTGCGCGAATATCAAAGTAAAAAAGGAAACGGATGAAAGACGAAATTTTTAAAGAGCCTATCAAAAAGCAGTTTGAGTTTGACGCCAGCGTCGCGTCGGTTTTTGATGATATGATCGGACGCAGCGTGCCGTTTTACGAGGCAAGCACGCGGCTTAGTAGCGAGCTTTTGGCGCGGATACTGCCGCAAAAGGCACGCGTGATCGATCTTGGCTGCTCGACTGCGACTGCGCTGCTGGCGCTGTTTGCGCTGCGCCCAGATCTGCGGCTGTGCGGCATCGACAGCTCGGAGGCGATGATACAAAACGCCCGCGCCAAGGCGGCAGCATTCGGCGCCGAGCTCGATCTTAGAGTATCGGACGTGCTGGATGCGAGCCTCGCAGACTGCGACGCCGTGATTTTAAACTACACTCTACAGTTCATCAGGCCGCCGCGCCGAGCCGCGCTCGTGAGCAAAATTTACGACGGATTGCGCGAGGGCGGGGTTTTGATCTTTGGCGAAAAGATCGTCTACGAAGAGCCTGCGCTCGCGCGTCAGATGATCGAAATTTACGAGGATTACAAGCGCGCGCAGGGCTATTCGCGCTACGAGATCGCGCAAAAACGCGAGGCGCTTGAAAACGTCCTCGTGCCCTACACCGAGGCAGAAAACCGCGCCTTGGCGCTAAGCGCGGGCTTTAAGCGTGTCGAGAGTATCTTTAAGTGGGCAAATTTTATGAGCTTCGCGGCGTTTAAATAACGAGCGGCTACAATGCGCATTTTGCTTAAACGATTCAAGTTTTAAATTTAACGCCGGTATTTGGGGTGAAATCTACAAAACAGAGCATGCGTCGCCTGCAATGTCAAATTTTGCCGCGCTAAAGCTATTTTTATCGATTAAATACGCCATAGCGAGCGCAGTGGCACATTTAAAAAGGATAAAATTCTTAATTTTGCGTTATTTATTCGTTTCTGTTTTCCAACCCGGCGGAGGGCGGGGTGCGGTTTGCCAATAGTCGATTTGCTCAACGGCGGTCCCACATGAAAGTGAAAATGCTAGGCAACACGCCTTCCCTAAGCTATGTGTCGTGCCGGACGGGCCGTGTTGTACTCCCGATTCCCGGGCGTGTGGGGGTGCGACGCGAACACGGCAGGCTTTTCCTTTTGAACTTGTAACTTGTAAAATTTGGTTCTGCTCCATGGCGCGACCGATAGATAGAAATAACGATTTTCCCTAGAGTAATGAGAAGTTTGGTTCTGGCGCGGTTCATGCATGGAGTACGTACGAAAATTATGAAGTTGATGCAAAAGGTAAGATAATTACTAGTAGTACCATATACTACTACATGGATTTGACGGAAAGATAAAAATACATACGGATCCATCAACTTTCAACGATATCGTCACGCCCTAGTGCGTCGGGTCACCAACCGACGTGTGAGGAGCAGCGGCGTTGGCGGCGAGCTCAACGTGCTTCTGAACAGTGCCGTCCAAGGTTGCCCTGCGGTCCAAGAAGGCCAGCGTCCTATCGTCCTCCTCTTGCATGTAGTAGTCCTTGTGGACGATTTGCGCGTAGACGTGGGTGATTATGTCGATGGTGTCTTGCTGCGCCAGGCGCTGCGCGGCGAGCGCGACCTCGAGGTGGACATTCTCCGGCGCGACGGCGGGCAGTCGCAGGGCCACCAGTGCGTCGAAGAGGTTGTCACCATAGTGGCCGTTGAGGGTGGCGGGCATCGCAGAGCCTGGGCGCGTCGGCTGGAGGCTTACGTCAAAGTCGTCCGCAAGCTTCTTGACGACGGTGAACTTGTCGAGGAAACCGACGAGGACCTCGTCGAACAAGGAGACGAAGCTGTCGTCCAAGCGGCCCCTCGCCCTGGCGGCCTCAAGCACTACCTGGAGACGTTCCTCGGTGCCGGGCCGCAGGCCGGCGTCGTGGACCATCTGGCACAGCCGGCTGATGCTCGCGCTCATCGCCTCCATGGGTCTAGCTTAGCTTCTAGTCAACTGATCTTGCGATTGGAGTGATCACTCTTGCCCTTGGTTAGGGTGCGTAGGTGCGTAGGATTTTGTACTACTCCTCGGCCCTCTACTGCACCTGCCTTTGGCTGTATGACAGGTGGGCCAGCCACTTGTTGGGCCCA
>NZ_CALIMQ010000301.1 GCF_938045535.1 uncultured Campylobacter sp.
TGCGATTAGAAAATTCTAAACGCGGATTAAAGCTTAGCGGCGAAATCAGCCTTGCTAGCACTCTGCTGCATCTTAATTTCGCCGCAAGCAACTTTATTTATCTGCCTTTTCGGCTTTATATTGCGCTAGCAGGGTGCCTAGCTCATCTTTTATGCGAAGCTTTTCTTTCTTCATCGCATCGATCTCCAGATCGCTCATATGCACTCTGCCGGCTTGTGCGTCGGCGATCTTGTGATCCAGCTCGTCGTGCTTCTCGAAAAGCGAATCAAATCGTGCGTTTTTGCCTTTTAACTCAGTGATTAAATCTCTGTATTCATGAAACATACTTTACTCCTTTGAAAAATTTATTCAAGTATATCAATAAAGCGCTTAAAACCTAATTTCAGCTATCAAATTTAGACTGAATTTCACGCATGAGATTCCAAATTTTAAGAGGTAAAATTTTAGTATTTAAAAATTTAAAACAGGCAAATTTAAATGATAAAATTTTAAGAGCAGAGCTTTAAAGCCCTGCCGCTTTCGCTATTTTCGAGACGAGATTTTTAGGTTATGAAGCGAGCTGTGAATCTTTATGATCTATAATCGGCGTTGATTTTTATGTAGTCGTAGCTAAGATCACAGCCGTATGCGCTAAACTCGCCATCCCCGAGCCCCAAATCGCACCAGATCGTAAAGCTTTTTTGCTGCATTACGGCGTGAGCCGCGGCCTCGCGCGCGGCGTCCAGTTCGCGATTTTGTGCGTCATAAAGCAGCACGTCGTCGTATTTGATACGCAGCTTTTCTTCGTCGCATTCTATGCCACAGGCGCCTATGGTGGAGGCTATGCGACCCCAATTCGGGTCTTCGCCGAAGATCGCCGTTTTAACAAGCGGCGAATTGCTTAGCGCCTTCGCCGCCCTGCGGGCATCCCCAGCATTTGCGGCGCCGCTTACTCTAAATCGCACCAGCTTGTTTGCGCCTTCGCCGTCTTTTACCAGCATTAGCGCAAGCTCGTGCGTAAGGGCGTTTAGCGCGAATGAGAAGGCATTCTTTTCGTAGGCGCATTTGGCGCTACTGCAGAGCATAATCGTATCGTTGGTGGAGGTATCACCGTCGACGCTTACGGTGTTGAAACTCTGCTCCGCCGCTTTTTTTAGCAGCTCGTCCATATCCGCGCGCGGGATTTTTGCGTCGGTTAGAATGAAGCAGAGCATGGTCGCAAGCACGGGATTGATCATGCCTGCGCCCTTGCAAACGGCTGCGATGTGAAATTTCTCGCCGTTTTCTAAAGAAATTTCATATGCAAGCTCTTTTTTTATCGTATCGGTAGTCATAATGGCGGTGGCTAGGGCGTTCGAGTTTCGTGCCGAGAGGTTAAAATTTTGCGCGGCGGCGATAATTTTTTCCTTTTTGAGGCGGTATCCGATGACGCCGGTGGAGCTCATAACGGGGTTTATCAGAGCGGTCTTTTTACCAAGCTCGCTAAAAATTTCATCGATGTCCGCGACGCCTTGCTCCCCGGTCATCGAGTTTGCGTTTTTAGAATTTACGAGGATAAAATTTGTTTTAAGCTCCCCGCCCGCGCGCTCTTGCGCCCTTTTGAAATGCCTAATCGGCGCGGCTTGAAATTTATTGCTCGTAAAGATCGCGCTTACGGCAAAGGGTTCGTCCGCGCGGATAAATCCCAGATCGTTTCCCTCTTTTTTAAAGCCCGAATTTACGCCGTCAAAATAAAAACCCTCGACATTTTGTAAGCCGCCCTCGAGCTTAGTTATTTTAAACATATCTCATCTCCTGCGGCTTGTATTTGCTGCGGATGAGTTTTTTAGTGTTGCGGATGCCCTCTGCCGTGCCGATGACTAAAAATTTCACCCCAGTACCGATGAGGTAGTCGCCATCCGGCATCGGAATGAAGCGGTTATTCGGCTCCTTGATGCCCACGACGTCGGCGTTTGTAAAATCGCGCAGGCGAGTTTCTTTTAAGCGTTTGAAGCGGATCCATGAAAAATCGGGCACCGTGATCTCTTCGATATCGATGAGGGAGTCTTTTTTATACAAAAATCGCTCCAAAATGTTTTCCATATCGGGACGCACGCTGATCGCAGAGAGCCTTTGTGCGGCGAGTTTGGATGGTGAGACGATAGAATTTGCGCCGAGTTTTTTTAGCCTCTGCGTGTCGCTGTCATCATCGCTATTTGCCATGATGAAGTAGGGGGTGATGCGACCAAGCTCCTTTTCGTATAGGCGCACGAGCGAGATTATCGCGATATTATCGGCTAAATTTGGAGCCAAGGTGATGACGGATTTTGCAGATGACAGATGGGCTTTTAGCATCGTGGTTTCTACATGCGGTTCGCCTACGATGAAATATGGATAGCGGTTTTCTTCAGCGATTTTGGCTAGAGCGGGATCGGGATCGATCACGACAAAAGGCAGATGATTTTCGCGAAACTGCTTGGCAAGCTCGGCGCAGTAGATGTTGTTGTAACAGATAATGTAGTGGTTTTTGAGCCTTGCGATGTTATTGATCATTCGTTGCTCCCTAAGTAAATTTTGAAGTTTGCCGTTTTTTATGACCTCGACGACGACGCCCAGGCAAAACGAAAAGGTTCCAAAGCCCATGAGGATGAATAAGACGGTAAAAATTCTACCCGCGGGCGATATCGGCGCTACTTCGGTAAAGCCTACCGTCGTGAAGGTCATGCCTGCTTGATAAAAGGCGTCTACGAGCGAAAAGCCCGCTATAAAAACATAGCCTAATGTGCCGATTAGCATCATCAGCACGATGGTTATAAGTGGTAAGCGAAAAGGGCGTAGCTGGTCGTAAATTTCTGTGTAGAGGTTGATGTCCGGCTTAGTCGAGCCGGACCAGTCGAGGAATCGCTTGATCTTGTCCAAAACAGACATAAATTCCTCTTTAAGAGGTTATTTTGATTGCTTTTTCATAGTTCGTAGAGTTGAGGCGGCGACTTTGATTCGTCTGGTTGAGCCGTCTTCTAGCTGAACGCGGATGGTGCGTA
>NZ_CALIMQ010000302.1 GCF_938045535.1 uncultured Campylobacter sp.
AAAATCGCAACGATCTGCTCTTCAATCTTTGTCATCGCGATCACCAATAAATTTTAATAGAGCTAAGCTTATCGCCAGCATAAATTGCAATTACCATCTTTTTTACCTCTTCCTCTTCTTTGATAAAAAGCTCGGCACGCTCGCCGTTTTCTAGGGTAAAGACATACGTATCACTCTTTTTTACGTATGCTCTCTCCGTAAATTTATCAAAAATTTCAGACAAAATATAATTAATTTTAGGCGTTCTTATGTAGCTTATGTCTACGCCGTCGCAAAGCGCCAAATAAAGCATCTTTTTTTGAAAAATTATGGTCGAATAAAGAGAAGCATTCTCGCGAGCCTCTTTCGTCTTATAAAGCATCACCGTAGGCACGACGAGCTCATTTACTTTATCCATTTTCAGGCATGCCTTGGCATACATATTCGCAAGCGCCTCGCTCTGCTCCTCGATGAATAAATTTCGCACGCTTTCTTGGCAGATGCGGTTATACTGACCGATCTGATCCCAGTTGCGCACGTCATCGGCGCTAACTGCAAATAACGACGCGATCGCAAAAGCTAAAATATATAAAATTTTCATAGTTTATCGCTTCTTATCTTTGAAATGAGGTTAGAAATTTCGCTATTTTTCGCCTTTGCATTAAAGGTCTCAAGAGCGTAAAGCGCGTCTTCTTTACGACCCTTTTTATAATTGGCTTTAGCAAAAATTATCCAGCTGGCGACGTTGTCCTTATCAAGCTCATTTGACGTAAGAGCCCATTTGATCGCATTATCGTAGTCTTTCTTATTATACGCTTCTTCAGCTAGCGATAGCGAATACTCAATCTTATTCGTCGCGTAAAATTTACTCTCCAAGCTCTGCTTATCTTCGCTTAAATTTGAAGTTTTTATCTCAATTCTGGAACTTAGCGGAGCGCTACTTGCGGTATTTGTAGAACCTCCAGAGAAATTTGATTTAGGCGGCAATGGAGCACGCCCAAAATCTATAACCTCGTTTTTAGGCGGCTGATTTGCAAAAGCTGCGTTATTGGTATTAGGCACATTAAATGTAGGAGCATTTTGATTGCTAAAATTCTGTCCGCCAAAATTTTGACCGCCGAAATTCTGAGCCTGAGCCTGCCCGCCATAGTTTCCGCCATTTTCGTAATTATTGGTTATCTTAAACCCACCGGAATCCTCGCTGGATAGTACACCCACGTCGTT
>NZ_CALIMQ010000303.1 GCF_938045535.1 uncultured Campylobacter sp.
TTACGTCTATTATTTTTATCATGATTATGATTATGGCAGTGTATACCTTTGCAAGTCAACGTTTTGATTTTAAAGAATTAGAAACAATTGCAAATACAATCTCTACTCCAATGCCAAATATCTGGTTTTCTGTTCTGAATTATTTTTCGCTCTGCGTTATGACAGGTGTATCAATGGCTTTTGTATTAGGGGGATCCATTATGAGGATTGGTGTAGCAGAAAAAGGTGGCACTTTGGGTGGATTTATAATCGGTATTATCATCACAGTTACAACCTGTATCTTATATGCAAATGTAAAACTTGCAACGACTGTTGATATTCCTATGTTGGCTATTGCCAAACAGATTCACCCTGCATTTGCGTTTGTGTATGCACTTGTTATCTTCGGCTTGATCTTTAATACTGCTTTCAGTTTATTCTATGCCTTAGCAAAACGTTTCTCATCTAATCAATCAAAACGTTTTTATCCAATTATGATTGGCACCGTAGTTGTAGGGTATATATTATCCTTTATGGGCTTTAAAAAATTAGTATCGATTATGTATCCAATTCTAGGTTATATTGGTTTTATAATGTTGATGGTATTACTAATTGGGTGGATCAAAGAGAGGTCAAATATTAGAGATGAGAAGTTTTTGCGTCGCAAGATGATTCGGTTGATCACAAAAAAATATGATGATGAACAGGAATATACGAAGGCAGATAAAGAAAAATTTCAGAAGCTGGGTGAGGATTCAATAGTTGATACTAAAAGTATTAAAAGCGATATCAAAGATCTTGTCAAAGAGCAGTTCACTGATGATAATAAATAAAGTTCAAAAAAATAAAGAAAGAACGATTATTTGAATTGGTTGAATTTTAAGGGCGGTAAAGGATTTCGCTTGAAATAAAAAGAGCTCGGAAAACCTTGATTAGCCTAATTTAATATAATGATTTTAAAAAGATTAAATCAAACATATTTTCTGTTCTTTATCGTAAAAATTTCAAAATAAAAGCAACTATGAATTTAAAAAGGACAAAGATGGATCGCAAAAACGGATCTGCGAATTTCAGATCCGCAGACGATGAGATGTTTGCGTTTTTATCGAGCTTGGGCGATCGCTGGCAGGTGAGCGAGGGCGGAGTGAAATTTATAGAAGAAAATTTTACCTTCGTCGGCTCCAAGCCCGTCTTGCGGGGATTGAAAGATTACGCGACCGCGGACTGCCTGAGCTTTGCCGGTGCCAGAAGCTTCATAGACGCAAATCCTGCGGTAAAAGCGAGGATTTTAGGCGGTGAAATCTGCTATCTGGGTGATAATTTAACGAGTGCCGAGGTTAAATTTGCGCCTGAATACTTTCACGATTTTTTAAAATTTATAATGGAGCAGGTCCCCGAACACCACTATTTTTTCAGCCCTACCGCGCGATGGCTCCTGCTGGTTGCGATGGAGAAATACGTGGAATTTGCGGCTTTAGATTAGTTTGGATCCGCGAAAATTTGCGAAATTTCGCCGCCTGTGCCGCGCGAGTTCGAACTGGCTGCGGCTTGCTACGGCGCAGCAAAAAGATCAGTGATTTATCGACTGCGGCAAGAACCGCGACGCAGTGGCATAAAATTTAAACGGGCGCCCCGTTTGCGAACTAGCCTTTGCCTAGCTTGATACGTGCCCTAAAATCGGGCATGATCTGCGCGATGAGCGCGTAAAAGTCCGCTCCATGGTTTGCATGGATGAGGTGCGCGAGCTCGTGCAACACGACGTATTCGACGAAGCGCGGATCCCGCTCTATCAGGCTTAGCGAGAAGTTGAGATAGCCCTTAGCGTGGTTGCAGCTGCCCCAGCGCGTCTGCATTTTGCGCACCCGCACCCGCGCGATCTTTCGGCCTATCCGCGGAGAAAATTTCTCGATATAGCGCAGATAAAGCTCAAGCGCAAAGGCCTTTTTAAACGCCGCAAACTCGCCCTCGCTCTCGCAAAAGATCACGTCTCGTGACATAAAAATTTTATCTTTAAATTTAGAGCTTTGGATAAAATTTTTAATCGTAAAATCGGGCTCGTCGCGCTCCTCCGCTTGCGCGCTTTGCGCTACATTTTGCGGCGCGTTTTCGCTCGCGGATTTTGAAGTTTTTTCGCTAGCGACCGAAATTCCTTCGCCCACGATAGAACTAAAATTTGAAATTTCTCCGTTCGCAGCGGGTTTAAATTTTGAAATTTCATCCCCTGCGGCAGGGTCAAATTTTAAAATTCCGCCCCTTGCAGTGGAGTTAAATTTACCTGCGTCGTCGCTTTGTGGAGCGCACCCGTCCGAATGAAATTTTAAAATTTCACCGCAGGATTGCTCGCGGACATTTTGCGTCGCCGTATTTATAAACCCGCCGCTTTGTCGCATTGCGCTTTGCTGTGCGAGCCCTTGCGCCGCATCGTCCGGTAGGTTAAATTTCAAATTATCGCTCGCTGTGCCATTTTGCGAGGCGCACTCGCCCGAGTGAAATTTTAAAATTTCACTTCCCGCGCCGTCATTCATGCCGCCCGCACCGTTATTTGCGCTGCCGCTCACATCGCTTCCCGCGCCGCTTTGTAAATGAGCCGAATTTACGCCTCCCGCGCCGCTATTCGCATCGCCATTCGCCCAGTTCGTGCAGCCTTGCGTGCCGCCATTGTCTAAATTTTTATTCGCGCCGCAGTTTGCGTCGAGCTCAGCCTCGCGGCTAAATTTCAGCTTATAAATTTTGCCTAAAATTCTAACCTGATCGCTCGCTAAAAGTTTGCTTCGCAGTCGCGCTAGCGTTTGGCGGATCCAGCTTTCGTGCTTCAGGATGAAGTCTTTCGCTTGCGTCACGGTGTAGGAACGCGGCACGCTGACGCTGATTTCACACTCTTTATTGATGCGGATGCGCGCGTATTTCATCCGCTTAAAACGCAGACTGATCGGCAAGTCTAGCAAATTTAGACTAACTTTTTGCTCTGCCATTTTTTACTTATCCATCGCGCCGTATTCGCGCTGCCGCGCAGCCACTCGTCGCAGAAAAACCCGATCCAAACGCCCAAAATTCCATACCCCAGATGAATGCCCAAAAGCCAGCCCACGGGGATCGAGACGCCCCACATAAAGATCACGCCCATCGCAAAGGGAAACCTCGCGTCGCCGCTTGCGCGCAGGGCGTTTACGAACACGATATTAAGCGTCCGTCCGAACTCAAGCCCCAGCGTGAGGTAAAAAAGCGGCCGCATGACTTGCTTGTGCGCCTCGTTTAGGCTCAACATCTCCATGATCTGCTCGCGCGCTAAAAACACGATCGCGACGAAAAGCGCCGTCGCCCCGAGCCCGAAGCGCAGCGCGGTAAAAGTGTGCCTATATGCTTCCTGCGGCTTGGCGGCGCCTACGAGGCGGCCTACGATCACTTCGTTTGCCATACTGATCGCGCTTCCGCCGAAGAAGATGAATGATGAAATTTGAAAATAGATCGTCTGCACGGTAAGGCTCGCCTCGCCCATGCTCGCGACGAAGGCGAAGGCAACTAGATATTGCACGATCCACAGCATGTTTTCGCCCGCGCTCGGAAGCCCTACGGATAAAATTTTGCGCAGCGTGGCGAGCTTGATCTTTAAAAACATCGTGAGGTAAAATTTTATCTTTAGCACCTTCGTGATGATGAGAAAGAATAAAAATACGCCGATCATGCGCCCCGCGATCGTGCTCACGCCGATGCCCTCAAGCCCGTAGTACGGCAGTCCGAAGGGCCGAAAGAGCACGACGTAGTTGCCCGCGAGCGTTACTAAATTCATAACCACGGAGACCGCGATGATGAAATTTGCGTATCCGTAAACGCGCACGATGGCGCTAAGCACGATCGCGACGGCGTCTATCGCAAAGACGATGCTGATGACTTTAAGATAGATCGCGCTTTCGCTCAAAAGCTCGGCGGGCACCTGCAGCGCGTGCAGTAAAAACGGTGCGCAGCTAAAGACGAAAACGCCGCTGCAAAGCCCAATGAGCGCGTTGAATGCGATGCTTGTGTGGATCGCGCGCATCGCTAGGACTTTGTTTTTCGCCCCCAGCGCCTGCGCTACGAGTACGGAGCAGCCCACGGCGAGGAAGCCGAAAACGGTGATGAAGAGCAAAAATATCTCGTTGCCCGCCCCCAGCGCGCCTACTAGCGAGACGTCCACGCGCGAGATCATGTAGGTATTGATAAACGTAGTCACGAGGCGCAAAAACATATCGATGTAGATTGCGAGTGAGAGCCTTAGTAGCGAGATTTCTTTCATATTTTGCCTTTATTTGGGGAAAATTGTAGCCGAAAATTCTTTTAGGTTTGCTTTTACGCAGGAGGGGGGCGAGTGGAGTTGCTTTTGCATGCTGCGCGGCATGCGTAAAATTATAATTTACGGCGCTCGGCGTGAATATGCGGTAATTTAGCGGGGAGGAGCGGTTAATTTCTTTGGCGCTGCTGCGGCGGCGAATGAGTGGTTTTAATAAACGGAGCGCGGAATTTAAACGCAGATGTTTTAAACAAGCGTCAAGCTATCTCAATAAATTTTGCTTAAATATCGCTAGGATAACGATCATATCGTTAGGTTCATCTATTAGATACGGGATTACGAAACCCTTAAACACAAAATCTCTAATTTTATCATCGTCAAAGCTCTTTGATCTACGAAATTTATACGGCATAAAGCCAAGCTCGCCTGCTCGCGCAAAAAGCTCGTTTTTAAAATTTTCCGCCGCATCCTCTGAGCGCTCTACGATCTTGCTAAGTTGCGCGAGAAATCTTTTAGACTGGATTATTTTTAATTTTTCCAGCCCATACCTAGCTCTTCAAAGCCGCTTAGATCGCCGTTTGCGTATGATTTTAAATCTGCATCTATTCCGTTTTTTATCTCGTCGTAACTTTTGCCTGATCTAAACTCCGATAGAATCGTTTCTAAGCTTTTCTCGCCGCTTAGAGTGATCTGCGCGGAGGGATCAATTTTTAAAAAAAGCTTCTTAAAAGTTTCGAGAGTATCGCGATCGACGCCGCTTTGGATCTACATAGTGATCATTTTGGCTCCTTAAATTTTAGCGATTATAGCAGCTCATAGCTAAATTTAAAATTCCAACCGTTTTAGAGCCAAAGCTCGATAAAATTTTAAAATTTACGCCCGCTAGATCGAATTTCGCTTCCTCATGTGGATCGTAAAGTGCTCCGACGCGTCCTTAAAGCCGCACTTTTGTAGGAATTCTCCGGCACCCCCAGCCTTGTGTAGGGGGGTCACGACAAAGGTGGTGGTGTGCGCAAAGCGTTTATTAAAGGCATTTACGAGCGCCGTGCCGATATCGCGCCTTTGATAATCCTTATGAACTATCACGCAGTAAAGATAGCTCGTAGCGAAGTTGTCGCGGTCGCAAAACGCCTCCAGCACTCCCACGGTCTTGCCCTGCGTTTTGGCGATAGCCACGTAATCATAGGCGCGCCACACCCTGTATGTCTCGTGTGGCGGCACGGAGGCTGCGTTTTGTTCCGTATCCCAGCCGATCGAGATCATTATCTCATCTAGATCGCTAGGCTTAAAATCGGCGGAATTTTCTAAAATTTCAAACTCCATCTTCGCTCCTTAATTGAAATATCTTTTCAAATCGCAAGTATATCGCCGTAGCTTTAAAACGGCATTAAATATCAATTAGCGGCTCTTGCGGCGAGGTTTAAATTTTAAAATTTAAAGGCGCGGCAAGGCGCGGTGCGTAAATTTAAACTCGAATTTAAAATTCTAACCATTTACCGCAATTTGATATAAACTCGGCAAAATTTTCCCAAGGATCCCCGATGCAAACGCTTGATTTTCACGTCCATCTGCTAAGCAAGGAGGTGCGCTTCGACCGCCCTTACGACAGGCTCGCGCTGCGCCTTTTCGGCAGGCGCTTCGGTATAGACGTATCGCGCGCGATCAAAGAGCCATACGAGGCCTATGTGGACGCTCTGCTCGGCGGGTTTAGAGCTTCGAAATACGTTAAAAAAGCGGTGCTTTTCGGCGTGGATGCTAAATTTAGCGATGCGGGCGAGCTAATCCATCGCGATAAGACCGTCTGCGCGGACAACGACAGCGTGTTTGAAATTTATCAAAAAAACCCAGATCTCATCGTGCCGTTTTTTAGCATCAATCCGAAGCGAGCGGACGCGCTCGATGAGATCGATCGCTGTTTCGAGCTCGGATTTAAGGGGGCGAAATTTTTACAAAATTATTGGGATCTGGATACGAGGCTGCCTCGCTACGTGCCGTATTTTGAAAAGCTCGCCAAGCTCGGCTTGCCGCTGGTGATCCACATCGGCAACGAAAGCTCGGTGCCGAGCACGCGCCGCTGCGAGGCGCTGGAGATGATCTATGCGCCGCTTGAGTTGGGCGTTACGACGGTGTGCGCGCACATGGCGATTAACTACGAGTATTCGCATATCTTTCGTGCGCTCTCGCGCCGCCCGCGAAATTTCGGACACGATTATTTCGCGCTTCTGGCGCTTCTACGTACGCACAAAAACCTCTACGCCGACGTTTCCGCGCTGATGACGCCGGTGCGCGCGAAAGCCCTGCCG
>NZ_CALIMQ010000304.1 GCF_938045535.1 uncultured Campylobacter sp.
TAAGGATTTTAGAAAATAGAAGCAATATTGTCAATCAAGATGTCTTAAATGCTCTTGACGCCGAAATACAAGACGATGAAGTGCTTCTTTTTAAGGAACAGTCATTGTGAAATAATGAAAAGATAGTAAATTTAAAATTTATAGTAAATTTATTAAAATACGAATTTGTTAGGAGGGCATAGTAAATTATCAAATTTGCGAAGGCTCTCTATTTTCTACCCACCAGAAGCTTTGAACTGCCTAGCATCAGCCATTTGGCTTCGCGTGGGCCCATAAAAAGCCCCTGCGTCGTGTCTATAAGCTCGACCCGCTCGTAGCCCTGCTCCTTAAGCCGTGCTATGAAAGCATCCATGTCGCCGTAGTTTCCGCGCGAGAAAAGATCGTGGATCGCGAAGATGCCGCCCTTTTTAAGCACGCGGAGCGTCTCTAAAAGCAGCGCCTGGCGGTCCTTGCGCATGATGTTGTGATAGACGTAGTTGCTTGTAACCGCATCGAAGCTGCCGTCCTCAAAGGGCAGCTGCGTGGCGTCGGCCTGCTCGAAGCTGGTGTTTTGCGCCCCTTCGGCGCGCGCGTTAGATTCGCACAGCTGTTTGTTAAAAGACGCGTACTCAAAGCCCCAGCGATCGACGCCTAGCACCGATGCGTGCGGGTTGCGCTTAGCCACGGCGATCGTTAGCGCGCCGCTACCGCAGCCTACGTCCAGCCCGCGCCCGCCCTCGGGTAGATCCACGTATTTTGCCGTACCCTCTACGATCGCGCGCGAGAGCTGGCGCTTGCCGCCGTAATCAAACGCGCGGTACCACACGACGCAGTAGATCGTAAAGCCGACCAAAAACAGCGCCGCTGCGCCGAAAAGTCCCGCAAGAAACCACCTTAGTACGCCGCCTATGAAGGCGCCGCAAACGCCGAAAATCAAAAACAAAACTAACGCCACGCCCGCACCTGCGGCAAATGACGCGATCATGCCCTTAGGTACCCAGTTTTTATAGTCCGGTTTCATCTTCGCTCCTTTTATTAAATTTAATCTCGCGGCGGCAAAGCACGCTGCGGCGAAATTTTAAATTCCGCCCGTAAATTTTAAATTTCGCAGCTCAAAATCCCACTTAAATTTAAACGCACGCTAATAGGCGTATTTAAACTCCGCGTAGTAGTTGCGTCCTGGAGCTGGAGTATAGACGTCTGCGCGTAAATTTTGGTTGTAATTATACTCCTCGTCAAAGACGTTTTTGACTCCGGCGCTTATCAAAAACCCGCTTGCGAAGCGGTACGCAGCACCCAGATCTACGATCGTGCGCGAATCGATCCTATCGTGGTTGGCGTCGTGCGATGATGAGAAATATTTAAAATCGCTCATCAGCGTCAAATTTCTAATAGGCTCGTAATCGAGCCCTAAAACGAACTTGGAGCGCTCCACCAGCGGAACCTGCTTGCCTTTATTCGCGCCGGATTGGATCTTGGCGTCCACATATGAAAAGGTCTCGCTGAGCTTTAAATTTGACAGCAGGCTTTGCTCCGCATACAGCTCCACGCCCTTGCGGCGCGTCTCGTCGATATTGATAAAATGCCAACCGTCGGTGATCGAGCTGCCCAGGGTTTCGTTTACGATCTCGTTTTTCGTATCGGTCCAAAAGATCGTAGCGCTTACGTATTGCCCGTAGATTAGATCTTTAAGACCGATCTCGTAGGTTTTAAAGGTTTCGGATTTGAGGTTATTAAGCACGTAAGGACCGTTGCGACCGAGCTTGTCGATGAGCTGATTAGGGCCTGGGGAGATATAGCCGCGCTCAAATTTAAAATAGACGTTGCCGTCTTTGGAATAATTAAAATTCGGCGTGATCTCAAAAGCATAGTTGTTCTTATGATCGGCTACTCGGGTACTATTTTGCGTCTGCGAGATTATGTTTCCCATCCTTTTTATAGTAGTCGAAACTCTGCGATTTACTTTGTATTCGGCGCGCTCAAACCGACCGCCCGCGCTAAGCGAAAACAGATCGGTGAAATTGTGCTTTTCTAAAGCATAGACCGAGTGGGTAAGCTTTTGCATATCAAAGATCGTAAGCTGCGAAAGGCTCATCATAGGATTCATCGCGGCGTCAAAATTTATCCTGCGAAAGCCCTTGTTTTTGAGATAATCATATCCCGCTATGAACTCGCCGCTGTCGTAGTCGAGCTTGCCCTTTAAATTTGCCCCCTCTTTGCGATCTTTCATCACAAATCCCTGCTGCATGCTCCTGATATCTTGATAATAAGGATGCAGATTCATCTCTATCCGATCGCCGAATTTTACCGCGTAGCTTAGATCAAAATTTGATCGCGTGCTTTTAGTAAAGGTCCTCTCGCCTCCCTGTTGACGACGATCTTTCTTGAGCTCAACAAGCCCTAAACCCGGTACATCATGCGTCCTAGCGCGATAAAAGCTCGGATTAAAAGAGAGGCTTTGATCATCTGAAATTTTATAATTTAGTCCGAACGATGTATAATAGCCTTGCTCTCTTTCGCCCTTGCGGTACCCATGCTGATCAAAGCCCTTTATTGCGGTCTTTAGAAATAGATTTTCGCTCACATTCCCGCCTGCGCCGAAATTTAGATCTTTATAATTATACGACGCGATCTTGGTAGAGACATTGGCGTATGGGTATTTTGCGCCCTTTTTTGTGATGATATTTATCACGCCGCCGCTGGTACCGCTGCCGTAAAGCACGCTACCGCCACCGGGGATGATCTCCACGCGCTCGATATCTTCGATCGGAACTAGATCGATCGGAATGCTCGTCGGCGTCGTGTCGATCATATTGAGCGCGACTCCGTTAAGAAGGACCTTAACGGAGGTATTTGCCTTCTGACCCTGTCCGCGCAGATCGACCGTATCGCCGTGGAAGCTAACCCCCGGCGCTTTTTCTAAAATTTCGCGCAGATCGCGGTATCCGCGGTTTTCCATATCCTCCGCGGTGATAACGGAGACGTTGCGAACCTCGTTTTTAAGCATATCCTCAAAGCCCGTCGCGGTAACTACGATGGTGCCCAGCTTTGTGGCGTTCGCACCGGAAGCGTTTTTAGGAGTTGCGGAATTTACCGCTTGCGCGCTAGGCACGATATTTGCGGACGTAGCGTTGTTTTCGGCCCCGTTTAGTTGCAAGGCGGCGCACAAACTTAGCGCGATCGCTGCATTTGAAAGATAAAATTTCTTAAACATCACTCTCCCCTATTCAAAATTATAATTTTGCGAATGATTTGCAAATGCTATATTATAATTTCTCTTGATTAAATAATAATAAATTTCAAAGATTAAAAATAGATTTTTTAAAATTTAGGCGTAGTTTGGATGAAATTTTGATTTCGAGCGTTTTGCTGGGCGCGATAAAATTTCGATTTTAAATTTAGACTCTTTGGCGGTTTTTATTTCCTAAAGCGGCAAATTTGCAAAGCGGATATAGCTGGAATTTTTAAAATTTAGTCAATCCCTAAAATCATACCCGTCTAAAATGCGCCCAAAAGTATTAAACCTATCTTAGCGCTCATTTTTTATTCCTAAGACTTTTTGATTTTGCTTGCGCATCAATTATTTTTTATCATGGCTCACCCTCTTTAGCCACTCTTTTTCAAAATTTATAATATCTTTCAAGCTTTTTATTCTCTT
>NZ_CALIMQ010000305.1 GCF_938045535.1 uncultured Campylobacter sp.
TAAAAGCGGGTAGACAATATGTCGTTACTCCGCTCGTTGCTGGCAACTATACGAGGGCGTTTAAAGAAGCTTTCGAGGGCGTAGCGATATCTAATAAAGATATCCCCGATACTACCTTGTGGGGCGGATGGTTTTATAAATTTCAAGGAAGGAGTAAAACCGCTATGGGCGCTCCGGCAGGCGAAGGAAAAGCTCCTTTGTTTAAAGATAGAGTGATTCTGGGTAATATGACGGGTCCCGTCGCCGTAAAATTTGAAAATATCTTCTCCGCATATGTTCAAAACAAATCCTTGCCTTATACTACTTTAACCGGCGCTTACGCAGCGGTAACGGACGTAAAACCCGCTAACGCGTTAAAGGACGGCGACGTTAGCCTATATCTTGCCGAGGCAAATATAAAAGTGCCGGTAGGCGAGGTTTTAAAGCTAGGATTTGATCTTAACTACAAAGGCTCGCGCGTGGACGGAGGGCTGGAGTCAAGAAGGCTTGACGGCGATATGTTCGGCGCAAGAGTCTCGGTTAGCGAGTTTTTTGGATTCGGCCTATCGTATGCCTATACGACCGTTAGCGACGACGATGCCGTTATTTTGGGTGTCGGCAACGGCCCGGGATCATACACCGCTCTGCCTATTAGAGGTCCGTTCGTATTCACGGGATACGCGGGTATGGATACGCATAAGATCGTGCTTGATTACAACTTCGGCGCTATTGGCCTAGATGGCTTCAAAACCGCGCTACACTACGTAAAAGGCGATCAAGACAGAGTAGGCGGCACGAATAATATCAATGCTAGCGGGGCTGCGGGTCAAGCGGTCGGCACCAGCATGGACGTAGAGGGCTGGGCGGTAACGGCAAACTACGCTCCTAAGGCCGTTAAGGGGCTAAGCTTGGGCGTAACCTACACTGCGCTTGAGAGAAGCGACCACTACGCTAGCGGCGTAAATAGAAAGTTCGACGAGAATGAGATATGGTTGCAAGCTGCGTATAAATTTGATCTAAGCGCCAACTAAAGCTTTAAAGAGCGGAGTATTTCCGCTCTTTCTCATC